>CAMYMO010000409.1 GCA_947259425.1 uncultured Ectothiorhodospiraceae bacterium
CCTGCTGCGCCCAGTTTTAATATCCGTTGCGCAACGATCTCATCATCGTTCATCGTAACGACGATGATCTTTTTTGAATCATCGCGTTGCAGAATTTTTTTGGTGGCTTCCAGGCCACCCATTCCAGGCATGTTAATGTCCATTAAAATTACATGGATATCATTATCACGACAGAGACTGACCGCCTCTTCGCCCGAAGTGGCTTCGGCAGACACACATAACTCATCGACATCTTCAAGCAAGCGACGCATTCCCATGCGCACTAAATCGTGGTCGTCTGCAAGTAACACATTGATCATCTAACTGGCCCTATTTTAATCACGATTTATTTGGTTTAAACAACAACCATAGCTGGGAATGGAGTATACGAGGATACCATTATAAATGCCTATTAAATAAACAGTCCAGGGCTATTAATTAGGATTATCTGTTACTCATGGAAATGAGTATTCCGCTACTCATTACCATAGCTATGAAGTTTTTTACGGAAAACGAAGTGAAAATTTAATCTGTTTTTATTGTTGCATGTTCGCGTAAGAGGCAAATAGCCATGGTTTTATTCACCATTCGAATTGTTTGCATCCGTGTTATCGTTCCGACCAAAATAGAAACCAAGCACCAGAGTAACGACCGGTAACAGCAAGGTGGTTGCGGCATTAAAGATGTCACTACCCGCGGGATCGCTGGCCCATATTCGTGCAATACCCGCCAGAATTGCCAAAACAAAAATAGCCAGTAAGACACGTTGGGCGAATTTTAATTTATCTTTCGGGCTAATATCCGTTGGGTTGCCCGCGTTTTGCTCTTCGGCAATCCCGCCCAGATCAATAATTTCACCTGTACTTTTTACGGTTACAGTGTCTGTTTGAGGTTGTCCCTTTCCTGCTTGAGTCATTTTTAAAGTCCAATAATTTTTGAGACTACCTGCCCTTCTGAATCCACAATGGCTAAATCTTCATTTTTGGCTTTGGCATCCTCCATCACCGAAATCAGCGCAATGGCTCGTCGTAATACATCGCTCTTATTGCCATAAGTCAGGTTTTTAGCCGCTTTAGTCAGTATCTCATCGGCTTCCGGTGTTAAGGTTAAAGATAGTCTAACGGGTTTACTGGCCATAACTTCATCCTCTAAACAACATCAAATATACGCAGATTATACATCAGATTGACGTAATATCTACGTTTGATACGCAAATCTGCAGCATTTAGTACTATCTCATTGATTATTATACTAATTATACCGTTCCGACGGTCGCTGACTATGAATTATCAAGCAAAATCGCGTTATTTAGATTTTTTAGCGAGCAAATAAAAAGCCCCTTCCGGGGCTTTTGTATTATGGCGGAGACGAGCACAGGGAGGTGCGAGGTAGACTGCGTCAGGAACAAGCAGTCGAGGGTGGCGACTCCGGGCGTCCTGCCCTCCCGCCGCACCTGCACATGACCCACAGGGATGTGGGGAATGCAAAAGGATTGTCGGGAACAATCCTTGCCCTTGTGCATTGGGATTCTTCGAATCCACTATATAACGCCAAATAAAAAGCCCCTTACGGGGCTTTTATATATGGCGGAGAGGGTGGGATTCGAACCCACGGAGGGTTGCCCCTCGCCGGTTTTCAAGACCGGTGCATTCGACCGAGCTCTGCCACCTCTCCAAATTAGATTGTCTTGCGGTATTGAAATTGTAATATATAGTTAATACATTACTTTCATCGCCTTCGTTGGCCTACCACCGAAGGCTGCGCAGGATACCCGAGTACGAAGTGAAAAGCCAGCTTTTACAATGACTTGTAAATAATCTAAGTGCTTGATCTTCGGAACCAGTCAGGTATCCTGTTGTCTACTAGATGTTGACAATTTTAAGAGGTTTTAGAGAGGTAATCATGTACAACAATCAGACTATAGAACGTACTCAGGAATCCGTATTAGCAACCAATAAGGTTTTGCGTAATACCTACACCCTGTTATCAATGACACTCGTATTTAGTGCCATCATGGCTTACGTGGGTGTTGCTTCACAGGTTTCACATGGCGGTGCACTGGTCGCAAATATCGCAGCGATTGCGGTTTTATGGTTTGTATTGCCACGTACTGCTAACTCAGGCGCAGGCATTCCGGTTATTTTTCTTTTTACCGGTTTACTTGGTTTTGGTTTGGGCCCGATCTTAAATTACTATCTGGCGGTAAATCCAAGCATCGTATTAACCGCCTTAGGGGGTACTGGTGTGATCTTCTTAGGCTTATCCGGCTACGCCTTAACCACTCGTAAAGACTTCAGTTTTATGGGTGCGTTTTTAATGGTTGGCATGTTGGTTATCCTGGGTGCAGCCTTATTGAATATCTTCATGGGTATCCCAGCATTAGCACTTGCGATTAGCGCCGGTGTGATATTAATCATGAGCGGCTTCATTCTTTATGAAACCTCTTCGATTATCCATGGTGGTGAAAGAAACTACATTATGGCCACGGCCAGTTTGTTTTTATCACTGTTAAATATTTTCACTGCTTTATTGCACATACTAGGTGCATTCAGCGGGGACGATTAATAGCAACAAATAAAGTTAAAAAGCCCCGTCGACACGGGGCTTTTTTTTAAATAACTTTTAGAGAAAATTTAGGAAACGTTATGGATTGGGTTAAAATAGGATCAGCTTTATTTTTGTTAGCCATGATTGTCTTTATATTCCCGCGAATGAGACAGGCGATCAAACATTCCCCCAAAGGCACCATGAAAGACTGGATGGGTTTTATTATCCCGATTGCGGGTGTCGTTTTGTTTGTCGCGCTATTAATCGCGTCAGTACGATAATTTTAAACCTTAATCGCCTCTACTCCACCCATATAATTATGTAAAACCTTTGGTATCCGGATACTGCCATCCGCTTGTTGATAATTTTCCATTATCGCCACCAAGGTACGTCCGACGGCCAACCCCGAACCATTAATCGTATGCACTAATTCAGGTTTCCCCGTTTCCGGGTTACGCCAGCGAGCTTTTAATCGACGAGCCTGAAAGTCATTGAAGTTTGAACAAGATGAGATTTCACGATAAGTATTTTGTGAAGGCACCCAAACTTCCAGGTCATACGTTTTGCTTGCAGAAAAGCCGATGTCACCTGCACATAAATTGACAATTCGATAAGGCAGCTCCAGGCGTTTTAATACTTCTTCTGCATGCGCGGTTAATTCTTCATGTGCATCTTTCGATTTATCCGCAGATACAACCTGAACCAACTCAACTTTTTCAAACTGATGTTGACGAATCATGCCACGGGTATCTTTACCATACGAACCGGCTTCACTCCTAAAACACGGTGTGTGGCACACGTATTTCCTTGGCATGTAATCATCATCGACAATCACATCGCGAACAATATTGGTGACCGGTACTTCAGCAGTCGGAATTAAATAAAATTCATGCTCAGTATGCAGTTTAAATAAATCTTCTTCGAACTTGGGTAACTGCCCGGTTCCGCGTAAAGAATCCGCATTGACTATATAAGGGACATAGGTTTCAGTATAACCATGTTCCTGAGTATGCAGATCCAACATAAATTGAATTAAGGCGCGGTGCAAACGTGCGATCGGGCCAGACATGATGGCAAAACGTGAACCGGTTAGTTTGGCTGCGGTTTCAAAATCGAGTTGACCGAGCTTTTCGCCTAAATCAACGTGATCTTTAATTTCAAAATCGAACGTTGGCAAATCCCCCCACTTGCGAATTTCGACATTCTCGTTTTCGTCTTTACCATCCGGTACGCTCTCATCCGGGATGTTCGGTACGCTCATCAAGATGGTATCCAGTTCAGCCTGAATCGTATTTAATTCATTTTCAGCCGATTTAAGATCATCTCCCAAGGTGGCGACTTCGGCCAGCAAAGGTTGGATATCTTCACCTTGTGCCTTGGCTTTACCAATACCTTTAGATTTGCTGTTCCGTTGTGCTTGCAGTTCTTGCGTTTTAGTCTGTATCGTTTTGCGTCGATCTTCGAGTTTTGAAATGGTCGTTGTATCTAAAACAAAGCCACGTCGAGACAATAGATCTTTGGTGGTTTCTATATCTTGTCGAAAATATTTTGGATCTAACATTTAATAACCTTTGCTTATTTAGTAACTTACAATTATCTAATTAATTGTCATTTCCCTGGAGAGGGGAATCTATTCTATGTATGGATTCCCGCCTCCGCGGGAATGACATTATAGGTTTGCATTAAGTATTTATTTCAGCATCCCAGCGCACCATGTGCCCCGGTTTAATAATATCATTCAGGTGTTGCCATATCGTTTCGATTTTTTGTTTCTCATCAAAGAACTCTACCACGATTGGTAGATTTAACGACAGGTCCATTATTGCAGAGCCATGAATTTCACCCGACTCACCATAACCGGTAATGCCACGAAACACCGTCAAGCCTCTTAATTTTTCCCAGTCGTGCAGGCGTTTAACCAGGGTTTTTAACTGTGCCTCACCTTCGGTTAAATAGATTCGGACCATGGTAATGGTATTGTTGTTATTAATATTGGCGCTCATAATTGCCTCGCTACAAGTATTCCTATCCAGGTGGCTAACAAACACACTGATACACTCAGTAAAATATTGACGATGGCTTTTGCTAGTGCGCCGGTTTCGATTAGGTTAAATGTTTCTAATGAGAAGGTTGAGAATGTGGTAAAGGCACCCAGCACACCGATAATAATAAATGCGCGCCATTCTGGTCCCAAACTCAAGCGTTCTAACAAAGTGATGTATAAAAACCCAATCAGCAATGACCCCAATACGTTGACGGTTAGCGTGCCATAGGGAAAATCTCGTCCAAACACTGCGTGCACGCCATTCGAGACAGCAAAACGCATTATCGCGCCAAGCGCTCCGCCACCCGCAATAAATAGAATCTGTGTCACCCTACACCTTCTGTGGTTAGAAAAAGAGATTGTACGAGATTTTGACTGGCTTATGAATATATTGACTATGAATGTTTTGTTTTTTCATCCAGGCTATGCAAAAAGGCCATGCGTTCACTTATTTTTTGTTCCAGGCCATAAGGTAAAGGCTGATAATATTGTGTTGGATTGATACCTTCCGGGAAATAACTCTCCCCTGCCGCATACGCATTGGGTTCATCATGGGCATATCGATAATGCTTGCCGTAACCCAATTCATCCATTAGTTTCGTTGGGGCATTACGCAGGTGCAATGGCACCTCAGCACTGCCAGAATTTTGTACCTCTTTTTTAGCCTCATTGAAGGCTTTGTAGACTGCATTGCTTTTCGGTGTGCAACTAAGGTAGATAATGGCCTGTGCAATCGCCAATTCACCTTCGGGGTGTCCGAGACGTTGTTGCACATCCCAGGCATTTAAGGCCAGTTGCAGGCCTCGGGGATCGGCATTACCGATATCTTCACTGGCCATGCGAACCACTCGCCGGGCAATATAAAGCGGATCACAACCTCCATCCAGCATGCGCACAAACCAATAAAGTGCGGCATCCGGTGACGAGCCTCGGACCGATTTGTGTAATGCGGAGATTTGATCGTAGAAGGCCTCGCCTTGTTTATCAAAACGACGATAGCTTTGTTGCAGTACATTTTTCAGCACGTCATCGGTTATGCGTTTTTTACCATCGACTTCTTCGGCCAGATCAGCGGCGATTTCCAGCAAATTTAATCCACGCCGTGCATCACCGTCGACTATTTCAGCCAGCTTTTCGAGATCGGATTGCGCGATAATAATGTTTTGCTGACCAAGGCCGAGCTCCTGGTCTTGTAAAGCACGTTGTAACACCCGTTTTATATCGAGCGTATCTAACGATTTTAAAACATAAACCCTGGCCCTTGATAATAACGCGTTATTAAGTTCAAAGGACGGGTTCTCAGTGGTTGCACCAATAAAGGTAATCGTGCCATCTTCAACAAAAGGCAAAAAGGCATCCTGTTGGGCTTTATTAAAACGATGGACCTCGTCAACAAATAAAATACTGTGTTTTTGATGGACTAAAAAATATTCTTTCGCAGACTCCATGGCAGCTCGAATATCTTTTACCCCGGATAACACCGCCGACAAATTGATAAACTGGGCATCACAATGCTGTGCAATCATTTTTGCCAAGGTGGTTTTGCCGGTACCCGGTGGCCCCCACAAAATCATCGAGTGCAATTTGTTTTGTTCGATGGCTTGTTGTAAGGGTTTACCTGCAGCGATCAAGTGCTGTTGGCCATAAAAATCGGTTAGCGTCGTTGGGCGCAAACGATCGGCTAGAGGCTTAAACTCATTGGTTTGTTGTACTGCAAATAAGTCATTAGTTGAATTATTCGAATTCATACGACTAGTTAATAGAGTTAGGCGGCATTACTCAGTGTCGCCGATAACATCAACACCATCCGGTGCGCTAAAGATGAAGTGATCTGAATCGAGCTCAGGGTTGTATTGTAATTCAGTAAACTTAAGTTGTGTGCGCTGTCCAAATGAATCATAAAGTTCCATTATGTATAAATTTTTTCCAGCAAAGCCTAATCGAATATGATCAAACTGACTGTCTGGATTTTTGGGGGTCATATGAAACCAGTCAACGTACTTCGTTACCCCCTGTGCTTTAATAATATAGGCTTTATCTAACTGAGCGGGATTGCCCAACACAATCGCGGGCGAATTCGCTAATAAGCCCTGTTGGTTTTTAACCGTTACCTGCTCCAGGTCTTCGTCATAACTCCAGAGTTTAATGCCATCGGCCACATAGATTTGTTTGTAAGGCTGATTATATTCCAGGCGGAATTTATCCGGGCTAATCACCGCAATCGTTCCACTGCTCTCTTCGGGTTCCTGAGTGGATTCATTGAAAACAAACTGCGCAAATTTGGCCGACATCGACTTCACATGACCGAGATAATCGTTAATGGTTTTCGCTTGCAGTGGTGTACTAATCAATAAAACACAGCTAAAAAACAAATACTGTTTAAGTTTAAGCTTATTCATATTAATCCTTCGGTGGCGGTGGTGCCAAGACTTCACGGTTTCCATTTGATTCCAGTGGGCTTACAATGCCAGCGGCTTCCATCGCTTCGACCATTCTGGCGGCACGGTTATAACCAATTTTTAAACGTCGTTGCACACCAGAAATAGAGGCACGTCGTGTCTCAGTAACAATGGCAACGGCTTCATCGTACAACGGATCAGACTCGTCATTTTTATTTTCAGAATCAATTCCTGTCAAACTGAGCACTTGTGAAGCATTGCTCGGTCCTGTTAAGACCTCATCTTCATACTGAGGTTCACCACTTTGTTTCAAATAATCAACAACACGATGGACTTCCTCGTCCGAAACAAACGCACCATGCACACGAGTCGGCACACCGGTGCCTGCCGGCATATATAACATATCTCCATGCCCCAGCAATTGATCGGCGCCGCCCTGATCGAGGATGGTTCGAGAGTCAACCTTTGAAGATACCTGAAAAGCA
>CAMYMO010000410.1 GCA_947259425.1 uncultured Ectothiorhodospiraceae bacterium
TGCTGCGGCACGTGTCGTCGATAAGGTCCAGCCCGCGGCATCATAGAGCGGTACGTCGGCACGCTCGAGTAAGGCGCGTAGTCGCCGGGCCATTAAGCGGTTTTCACTGATCACCGCAATGCGTTGTTTGCCTTCGAGGATCCATTTACGGATCTGGGTATCGATTGCATGCGTCTGTTGTTCGGCGCTGTTTGAGCGATAGATCGACAGGCGATCACGAAGCGGGCTGTGTGGGTGTTGTTTGGCAAAACGGTGCGCACGCGCTTGTAACTGTGGGCTGCGTGCAAAAATCGCGGCCATCGTCTGGGAAAAGGCCGAAGCCGATGTCGTCGCTGTTAAAGAAGAATGTAAACTATCGGCCACTTTATATAAACGATCATCGATGCGGCTGATGCCAGGTGGCATAACGGGTTGACCGAGTAACCACAAATGCACCGGTTGTTCTTTCAGTAAGTTATTCAACCACTGCAATTGCGTGGTGTAGACCGGCTCAATGCCGATTAGATGAAGGTGTTTAACGGGTTGTTGTAACGATTGATTGAGTGAATGTATTTGTGCTGAGGCATCGTCGAAAAACCCTTGTGCATTTAACTGCTCATGCCAGGCATGCCAGAGCTGATAAACTAATTGGGCCTCATGTTGCAGACCGCTGTAGTGGTGGGTCTGTTGTTTATCACTCGCGTACCATTTTGCTAACGATTCTTTAAACTGGTCCTGGCCGATATCGATATTAATCTTGTTTAAGGTTAATTCATCAAACAAGTGCAATAGACTATCGGCTAAGGTCCATGGGTTCGCCTGTTTTAACAGCTCGGGCGAATCGATCAAGGCCTCAACCAGAATGAGTAATCGCACTTGTTCATCGCAGACGCTGATCTCACTGGGTCGGTATTGTGCTAACCATTGGTCGAGGGTAAAGAAATAGGGGCCGAGCAGGGCATTATAGTTTTTATCGGCAGCGACCCTAAGCAGGGTATCGCGAAACGGCACCGCTAAGCGCGACTCGTTTAAAATGATCTGGGTCTGACTCAGATCCGGCAAGGTTGAACTGTTTTCAAGCAGGTAATGAGCGATGTCAGTTAACGCCGTTTGCGGGTCACTTAGAAAGTGGATTTTATCGTAAATGTCTTTCGCGCTCGCCATGGGATTCTATTATATATAGAGATCACTGGATTGAGTTCAATTTTTTCCATTTCGCCGGCGAGGCGCCGACTTGAGCACTAAAGGCACGCGATAAAGCGCTGGCGTTGGCATAACCGACCGCATCAGCGATGAAGGGGATGGGTTTACCGTTCTTTAATAAGGCCTGCGCGATACCAATGCGCCATTCGCTTAGGTAATGTCCTGGCGTCATGCCGACGGTCTCACGAAAATGAGTA
Organism: uncultured Ectothiorhodospiraceae bacterium; assembly: GCA_947259425.1. Lineage (GTDB taxonomy): Bacteria > Pseudomonadota > Gammaproteobacteria > UBA6429 > Thiohalophilaceae > SZUA-24. Next base: position 1,380 of record CAMYMO010000410.1, read on the forward strand.
GCAAAGCGTGCGCGTGACATTCCGGCGACCTCGGCAAGATTATATAACGTCCAGGCTTCAGCCGGTTGATCATGTATCACCGTTATCGCTTTACTGAGCCTGGGATCAGCCAGGCCGGCCAGCAGGCCTATTTTTAAATGATTCTGATCGATTAGCTCACGCAGCAACTGAATCAGCACCACTTCAATCAATCGATCCAGTAACGCCTGCTGCCCGGAGTGTTTTTTCATCGCCTCTGTAAACAACAACTGTAATGATGAATCGAGAGACGGTAATTGCGCGAGCTTTAATAGCTGCATACCGGGCATGGCCAATGCAAGTGGGTTTTTCAGGCCGGTGCCAAAATCAAACGAGGCGCAGACCATCTCGGTTTGATCATCCAGTGGTTTTAACAAGTGGCTGGTTGGGTTCAAAAAGAAAAATAGACAGGGCTCTTCCAAGCGGGTCGTGGCTTGGCCAGTCGATTCGACCTGTAGGTGTCCTTTCTTTAAGACGTGGATAAAGCCCAGGCCATCGCCATCATCAAAACTGGCGGTATGGCATAGCGGGCCCGCCTGGAAGACCCGCGCCTTCAGCGAGAAATACCCCAGGATGGAAACCAGTTTGTCGTCTTGTAATGTCTGCATATGATACGAATTGTATAAAAAAATATACTTAATAACACCAAAAGTATCAGGATCACTGCCAATATTCAAGCACGTCAATCACGGCGCAAACAAAATTGTAACCATGAGGTATCAGATATGCCACGAATTAAACCAGTAGATATGAATAAACTCGACGCAAATACGGCTAAGACGGTGGCGGCGGTAAAAGCCAAGTTGGGTGCGCTACCCAATATATTCACCACGTTTGCCCAATCTCCGGTCACGTTGAATGCGTATTTGCAGTTCTCAGAGACGCTGGCCGGCGGCCAGTTTAGCGCACAGCAACGCGAGATGATCGCCATTGCTGTGGCGCAGGAAAACCAGTGTGGTTATTGCCTCAGCGCCCATGCGGCTATTGGTCAAGGCGAAGGGCTTAATGATGAGGACATTAACCAGGCTCGCCAGGGCATGGCGATGTCGAAACAAGACGCCGCCATCGTCGCGTTTGCGATTGAAGTGGTCCGATCTAACGGCGCGGTCAGCGATGACCAGCTTGCAGAAATCCGTACAGTGTCTGGTGAGGACGGCATCGTGCTTGAGATTGTCAGCAATGTCGTGCTGAACATTATGACCAACTACCTCAATCGACTCGCTGGCACTGAAATCGATTTTCCGAATGTCGATCTCAAGGCCGCCAGTTAACGGAATAAACGGATTAACGAAAATAAAGGAAGAAAAACATGAACAAACTCACTAAATTATCTACCTTAGTATTTACCCTTATCTCTTTGCTGGCAACTACGACGATGACTTCAGTTGTGCATGCCGATAAAGGTTATGCGAAATATGATGGTAATGGAAAACTGGTCAGACCGACGGGGTATCGTGAATGGATTTATATCGGTGCACCGTTAACGCCCAATGATATGAATAACGGTAAGGCGGCCTTTCCGGAGTTTCATAATGTCTATATTGATCCGCTGAGCTGGAAGCATTGGAAAAAAACCGGTGAGTTCAGAAATGGAACCGTGATCGTCAAAGAACTGGTGAGTGTCGCGACGAAATCATCTTCTAGCGGCAATGGTTATTTCATGGGTGACTATATTGGCCTGGAAGCAGTGGTGAAAGATAGCAAACGTTTTCCGGCATCGAGCCAGCACTGGGGATTCTTCCGTTTCACGACGGATGATCACAAAACGCTACTGTCAACGAGTCGGGTAATGAAACAGGAATCCTGTGCCGCTTGTCATAGCGCCAATGCCAAACAGGATATGATTTTCTTACAACACTATCCGGTATTACGTGCGGCAAAAGGACTGGGTGAAAAAGGCATTGGTGGTAAATAAGTTGTGAAGCGTAAATTTAACAAATTAACGTGTTCCATTAAAGCGTGCCAGATCTGTAAATCAGATCTGGCACATAATCCCAAGCCCATCTTTCAATTACATCCTGCCGCAAAAATTTTAATTGCCGGACAGGCCCCCGGGCAAAGAGCACATGATTCGGGTATCCCGTTTGATGATCCAAGCGGTGATCGCTTAAGAGAATGGATGGGCATCTCTAAAGAAATTTTTTATGACGAGACCCAACTGGCCATTTTACCGATGGGCTTTTGTTTTCCGGGTCGCAATCAATCCGCTGATCTTCCACCCCGTAAAGAATGCGCAGCGGAATGGCGACAAACGGTATTGGACCAGTTACCGAATATAAAACTGACTCTGGTCATTGGCATGTATGCAATGAAATGGCATCTGGCTGATAGGATGCAGAAAAATTTAACCGAGACGATTAAGGCATGGCAACACTATATGCCAAAGGTGATGCCCTTACCGCATCCGAGCCCACGCAATAATATCTGGTTAAGTAAACATCCGTGGTTCGAAGCGGAGGTGCTGGTAAAACTGCGCAGAAAAATTAAAACTATTTTAAAAGAGTGAGCGGTGCTTAAAACGACCAGGCGCTAAGCCAATCGCTTAGCGTTCGAGGTACTGTAGTTTATCGGGTTTACCATCCCATTCTTCGGCGTCAGCCGGGGCCGGTTTCATCTCGGTGATCACTGGCCATTCCTGACTCAATTCTTCGTTTAACGCGGTAAAGTGTTCCATGTTATCGGGCACTTCGTCTTCGGCAAAAATGGCGTTGGCCGGACATTCCGGTTCACAAAGCGTGCAGTCGATGCATTCCTCAGGGTCAATCACCAGGAAGTTAGGGCCTTCGTGGAAGCAATCCACGGGGCAGACTTCGACACAGTCGGTGTATTTACATTTAATGCAATTATCGGTGACGACGTACGTCATGGAACGCTCCTTTACCTGATTCTTTATGCGTAAATTTCGGCGCCTATGGTAAACATTTAAATGAGGATTTTCGAGTTAAATTACTTAATCCAGTTGAGATTTTATTTTATAGAGTAATGCCTGAGCTTGTTTAGGGGTTATTTCATCCAGGTCCAGTTCGGCCAGGGTTTTCAAGTGAACATTCTCTGCCGAGTGTTCTGGTTTACTGGCTTTTGCTTGAATCGGGATGTCGGATGTATTGTTTGCAAGCCCCTGTTTTGCCTCAAGTTGTTGCAGTTTTAGCTTCGCCTGTTGGATCACGTGCTCGGGCACTCCGGCCAGTGCGGCGACCTGTAGGCCATAACTATCATTCACTGCGCCAGGCTTGGCCTGATGCTGAAACAGGATGCGGGCCCCTTGTTCGCCATCGCGTTCAATGGCGTCAAAATGAACGTTTTGCACATTGGCCTGCCTGTCCGCCATTTGCGTGAGCTCAAAATAGTGGGTCGCAAACAGGGTATAGGCCTGGATTGAATCGGCCAGTTCGAAGGCGCAGGCCCAGGCCAGTGATAGACCATCAAAAGTGCTGGTGCCCCGGCCGATCTCATCCAGCAGGACGAGACTATCGGACGTCGCATTTTGCAGGATATTCGCGGTCTCGGTCATCTCCACCATGAAGGTGGAACGGCCACGACTGATGTCATCCGCGGCACCGATGCGAGTAAAGATCCGATCGACCGGTCCGATCGTGGCCGAGGCCGCCGGGACAAAACTGCCGGTATAAGCCAGCAGCACGATTAACGCCGTTTGACGCATGTAGGTCGACTTGCCACCCATATTCGGTCCGGTAATGATGAGGACACGTTGTTGCTCATCCAGCAGGATGTCGTTCGGGGTAAAGGCCTGTTCTAGATTTTGTTCAATGACGATATGCCGACCTTCACTGATCTCGATCTTGTTTTCATCGACAATCTTTGCCGGTCGTAAATTTAACGAATCGGCGCGTTCGGCCAGGTTGGTTAATGCATCGAGTTCGGCCAGGGCCATACTGCAGTGTTGGAGTGGTTGCAGATGTTGATTGAGTTGTTCGAGCAAATCGGCATACAACGATTTTTCTTTGGCCAGGGCGCGTTCGGCGGCGCTGAGCACTTTGTCTTCCAGTTCTTTTAACTCAGGTGTAATGTAACGTTCGGTCGCCTTTAAGGTTTGCCGACGTTGATAATTGTCCGGCACATTTTCGGCCTGGGCGCGCGACACCTCAATATAAAAACCATGTACTTTGTTATAACCAATCTTCAGGGTTGCGATATTGGAACGTTTGCGTTCCTTGGTTTCCATCTCGGTTAACACGTCATTGACATTGTCACGGATGCCACGTAATTCATCGAGTTCCTGGTTGTAACCCTGTGCGATCACGCCGCCATCGCGAATCAAGATTGGGGGTTCTTCGATGATGGCGGTTTCAAGCAAGGCGGCGATCTCTGGAAACGGTTGCAGCTGATGTTGCAGGCCCTGTAACGATGGCGTTGTACATTCGTTCAATAAAGCATTAATGCCAGGTAATTGTTGCAGCGCAAAACCTAAGCGGGTTAAGTCACGGGGTCGTGCACTGCGTAACGCGACTCGAGTCAGGATGCGTTCGACATCGCTGATATCTTTCAACAAGGTTTGGATTTGTTCGTAGCGATATTCATTTAAAAACTGATGAATATTCTGCTGACGTTTTTCTATCGCCTCGATATTACGCAATGGGCGTTTTAGCCAGCGACGTAACAGGCGACTGCCCATCGGCGTGACGGTGTGATCCATAACGCCACATAGACTGTGCTGGTTGTTGCGTTCATTCGTGCTTTCCAGTTCAAGATTACGTTGGGTGGCGGCGTCGAGGACCAGATAATCATTTTGATGTTCGGTTTGTAATAACTGAATATGCGGAACATGACCGCGCTGCGTTTCATTGATGTAAATCAGCAATGCACCCGCCGCTCGTTTCGCGAGTTGCAAGCCATCAATATTTAATTCATCGATCTGTTCCAGGTTAAACTGAGTGCAGATTGCATGCGTCGAGGCGCGTAACTTAAATGCGTTTTCAGTGATGCTGCTCCAACGACCATAATGTTTCAGATCTTCTGAAATAATTTCCGATTCAGGATAGATCACCTCGGCCGGGCGTAAGCGTTCAAGTTCTCCGAATAGGGTTTCATCGTCAATCGCCTCGCTGATACTAAAACGACCGCTGGCCATATCCAGCACCGCAATCCCAAAAGTGTTTTCGTTCGGTAGAATACAAAGCAATAAATTTTCGAGTTGATTTTGTAATAGTGCCTCGTCGGTCACCGTGCCAGGGGTGACAATACGCACCACCTTGCGTTCAACCGGTCCCTTCGAGGTGGCGGGATCGCCGATTTGTTCACATATCGCTATCGACTCTCCGAGGTTTAACAGACGCGCCAGGTAATTATCGACCGCATGATAGGGCACGCCGGCCATCGGTATTGGCTCGCCGGCCGTCTTGCCGCGATGGGTCAGGGTAATGTCGAGTAATTTGGCCGCCCGTTTGGCGTCTTCGAAGAACAGTTCATAGAAATCGCCCATGCGATAGAACAATAATGTCGAGGGGTAATCCGCCTTGATGCCTAAATATTGCTGCATCATCGGGGTATGTTGTGTGGGTTCTGCTACCTTCGTCATTGGCGTATAGTGTAACGAAAAACGGTGCCTAGAATCTAACCATTTGCAATAAAAAAGAGAAAAACTTGCTTAAAACCAAATGCTTGGCTAGAAATATAGTATGACGGAGGAAATCATGACGGATTACACTGAAAAGCGCAGTTATCGACGTGTGCAGGTCGAGTGTGCGATTTATTATAAAATGCTGGATACCGAGATCGAAGAAGAAGAAGTCGGTCAATTAGAAAATATCAGTGGTCGCGGCATGATGTTTATTGCTGAAATGGGCGTGCCGATGAATTCAGAGCTCGAAATTCGTGTCGAACCGGGCAACGATCTTACTCCCCCCCTGCATGCGAAGGTTCAGGTGGTTCGCATGGAAAAACAACGCCGGGGTCAGGGCTACGAAATTGGAGCAGTGATTCGCGAAACCCTGGATTAAGATTAGAAAGCTAGCTTGAGCTGAATCACTTACGGACGAGTTTGTTTTATTTCGACTTAACGCTTAAGCAATAACACTCAACCTTGGCATTAGC
>CAMYMO010000411.1 GCA_947259425.1 uncultured Ectothiorhodospiraceae bacterium
AACTGCTCACTGTCTACAAATGTCAACGTTGCGGGAAAATTAAAACCACTGAAGAATAAAACGGATTGGTCGGATAACACGAATTAGCTAAAGCTGATCATTTCGATGAACCCAAATGTAAATGTAATAGATATCAAGTGTAATGAATATATTTAAAAATTTAAAATTACTCACGCTATTCTTTTCTATCTTCGCGAGCTCATGTGCAACGGTGACCGCACCCGATGAGCGAGATCCCTGGGAATCTTTTAACCGTTCAATATATTCGTTTAATGATGGCTTCGATAGAGCCATAGGCAGACCCGTCGCCGAAGCCTATCAGTTTATACTTCCTGATCCAGTAGAAACAGGCATATCAAATTTCTTTAGCAACTTAAATGACGTTATCGTTTTCGTAAATAGTCTTCTTCAATTTAAATTCTATCAAGCCGCCTCAGATTTCTCTCGGATTGTAACCAATACAACCTTTGGTATATTTGGCATATTTGATGTTGCCACTCACATGGACTTACCGAAACACAATGAAGATTTCGGACAAACCCTGGCGACCTGGGGGGTGGGTGATGGCGCCTACCTGGTCCTCCCATTCCTGGGATCAAGTTCTGCACGTGACGCGACAGGCCTATTATTTGACACCGCACTGATATTTCCTATCGCTTATGTCAAAGATGACGAGGCTCGTTGGGGTTTGATCGCGCTGGCCGCGGTTGATAAACGCGCCAGTTTACTGGAGGCCTCCCGTATCCTGGATAAATCAGGTGTCGACCCCTATGTGTTTGTCAGGGATGCTTATTTTCAGGTTAGAGAAAACCTGATTCATGATGGTAATCCACCAACGACAAATACGTTTCAAGAGCCGACACAGGAAGATCTACTGCTTGAAGATGAACTCGAAAAAGAACTGCAACTTCAATAACTCAATTAAATACAGCATATGCAACTAGCTCAATATATATTAGCCATCATCGGCGGCTTTATTGTACTCGTTTGGGGTGCCGATCGATTTGTCTATGGCGCGGCCGGTACCGCCCGGAATATCGGTGTCTCCACCCTGGTGATTGGTTTAACCATCGTTGGCTTTGGTACCTCTGCACCCGAAATCCTGGTATCGGTTATGGCCGCCATTGATGGCAGCCCCGGTATCGCCATCGGTAACGCGATTGGATCGAACATTGCCAATATTGCTCTGGTATTAGGTACAACTGCACTGGTCAGCCCATTATTGGTCGGTTCCAAAATCTTAAAACGTGAATTTCCGATCATGTTATTCGCAATGGCCGTCGCCTTATTGTTGATTTATGACCAACAGCTAGGCTGGATTGATGGTTTAATTCTTTTATCCGGAATTGTTGCCTTTACGCTTTGGTTGATAAAAGCCGGTCGTAGTAAAACTAATGACAAATTACTACAAAAAGAATTTGAAGCTGAAATTCCAAGAATCTCTTTAAAGATTGCCATCGTCTGGACAGTGGTTGGGTTGATATTGTTATTAATCAGTTCTCAAATACTGGTTTACGGGGCGGTGAATATTGCCAAGTACTTTGGCGTTAGTGATCTGGTCATTGGTTTAACCATTATCGCTATCGGCACCAGCCTGCCTGAGTTGGCCACCTCGGTGATGAGTGCCATCAAAAAAGAACACGATATGGCCATTGGTAACATTATTGGTTCTAATATGTTTAATCTACTCGCGGTTTTAGGCATACCCGCCATCGTAGCGTCGCCTATTCCGTTAGCCGCAGAGGTCATCACCCGTGACTACATGATGATGTTGGGATTATCGATCGCATTATTTATATTTGCCTATGGATTCAAAGGTCCTGGTCGTATAAACCGCCTGGAAGGTGGATTGTTATTACTTACCTACTTTGGCTATATGGGCTGGATATATATTAGTGTCACCACCGAGCAATTGGCGTAATAAATACTAGGCGTATAGGTTTCGCACGCGCTATCCTTACATTATAAGTTTATTAAATGTTATTTCTTATGGATAAAACAAAAGTTAGCCAACTCGCAAAAGCCGTTATTGAAACGGAGGCGCAGGCTGCACAGGCATTATTAGATCGTGTCGATGATGTCTTCGTTGAAGCTGTGCAGGCGATGTTAAATTGCAAAGGACGTATCGTCGTACTGGGCATGGGAAAATCCGGCCATATTGGTGGCAAAATTGCCGCCACGCTCGCCAGTACCGGCAGTCCGGCTTTTTTTGTCCACCCTGGTGAGGCCAGCCACGGCGATCTTGGCATGATTACGGCCCAGGATGTGGTATTGGCTTTATCCAATAGCGGTGAAACTGATGAAATTATCACAATCCTGCCATTGATCAAACGCCTCGGTGCCCCGTTGATTGCGATGACCGGAAACCCGGATTCCCATTTAGCCAAAGAGTCTGACTATCATATTGATATCAGTGTTGAAAAAGAGGCCTGCCCACTCGGACTGGCTCCGACCTCGAGTACCACCGCAACCTTAGTGATGGGAGATGCGCTCGCCATCGCCCTGCTTGAGTCCCGCGGTTTTACAGAAGATGACTTCGCCCTCTCCCACCCCGGCGGCCGACTTGGCAAACGATTGCTGTTGCACGTTGCTGATGTGATGTTTTCCGGTCAGGATACCCCGATGGTACACCCCGCTGCGACGTTAAGAGAAACATTGGAAGAGATGAGCCTGAAAAGTTTGGGCATGACCACCATCGTTGATCAAAACAAGCGATTATTAGGTATATTCACTGACGGTGATGTACGACGATTACTGGACAGCGATACTGTTAAATTGAATTCGTTAAATATATCTGAATTAAAAATTAGCGATATCATGATAAAAGGTTGCAAGACGATTAAAAAATCCCAACTTGCGGCCGAAGCGTTGCAACTCATGGAATCCAAGAGTATTAACTCAATACCCGTCGTTGACGAAGACAATAAAGTCATCGGTGCACTCAATATGCAAAACCTGCTACGCGCAGGTGTTGTATAAAGAAAGGAAAAACAATGCAAGACATTCTAGAACGTGCAAAAAAAATTAAACTGGTCTTATTTGATGTCGATGGGGTGCTCACCGATGGCAGTTTATTCTTTGGCGATGACGGGCAGGAATATAAAGCATTTTATTCGCGTGATGGACTAGGTATAAAACTCTTACAACGTACCGGTGTCGAAGTGGGTGTGATTACCGCTCGGCAATCACAACTAGTGGTACACCGAATGGAAAATCTTGGCATCGAACATTTCTATCAAGGTTCTCTGGACAAAACCATTGCCTTTAAAGAGTTATTAACAAAATTGAATTTAACCCCCGATCAAACCGCCTATGCTGGAGATGATGTCATTGACCTGCCGGTGTTAACTCAAGTTGGACTTGCTGTTGCCGTACAAGACGCCCACCCTTTTGTAAAAAAACACGCTCACTGGATAACTGAGCACAATGGTGGTCGAGGTGCAGCCCGCGATCTGTGTGAACTCATCATGGAGGCGCAAGGCTCGCTCAACGAACAGTTCAATTTCTTTCTCTGATCAAACAAGATGAGCAAACTTCACTACATCATTCTACTGATTGTCGTTCTTGCAATTGCAACCCTTACTTATAAATTATCAACCACGCTCGAAGACACCGTCGAGGTAACCGATCCAAAGTTACGTCATGACCCTGATTATTTTATCGGCGATTTTGTCGCCACGATGTATGATAACAAAGGGCTCGCCAGCTATTTTATCAAGGCGAACTATCTGGAACATTTCCCGGATGATGACACCATTAAAATTACAGACCTCAAGATCAATTATCATGACAAGCAGAAACAAACCTGGGTCACCACTTCGAAAGATGGTATCGGTTATGAAAATATCGAAGTCCTGCACTTGTCAGGTGATGTGAAAATCGAAAATCAGCCTGAAAACCCTGATAAAAAATTAGTCTTGCTGACCGACCAATTACGCATCGACTTTAAAGCCCGTCAGGCGACCACGGATAGCAAGGTGAAGATCTTAGGAAAAAACAGTACTATTAACGCAAATGGTATGGATATCGATTTGGACACGGGTACGTTACATTTGAAATCACAGGCTCGAGGACATTATGTTCCGAATTAACGCTTTAATCTGCATATTTAGCTTACTCATATTGAGTCTGCCAAGCTGGGCACTGCGTAGTGACCGCGAACAGCCGATCAATATCAAGGCCGATCGAGTTGAAATCAATGAAAAAACCGAGATTAGCCATTACCAGGGAAACGTCTACTTAAAACAAGGCACACTGGTTATTAGAGCAGACAGTGTTTTAGTGTATTTGAAAAAAGGCAAACTGACCAAGATCATTATCGACGGCAAACCCGCTACCTTTGAGCAAAAACCCGACGACAACAAAGACATCGTACAATCCAGCGCAAACCACATGGAATACTATGCCGCAAAACAAATCCTCGTCCTCAAGCAGGATGCCCGCGTCATCCAGGGCGCCAATAATTTTAGCGGTGATTTCATTGAATATGACACCTTAAACAGCACGGTAAAAGCCAATAAAGAAGAAGGCAGTGATTCTCGAGTACATGCCATCATTCAACCTGATAGTGATAAATCAGAGGATAACGAAAAATCAGAGCCCAAACCGGATTCCGTTGCTCCATCTGACAATCCGTCTCCATCACCCGCCAACCCAAAGAAAGAAGCCACGACGAAATGAGCACCCTAGCCGCACAAAGCCTGGCAAAAACCTACAAACGTCGAAGCGTAGTCTCCAATGTCTCCTTTCATATCAATAGCGGAGAGATTGTCGGACTGTTAGGCCCAAACGGCGCGGGCAAAACAACCTCTTTCTATATGGTTGTTGGGCTGGTTGAGGCTGAAAACGGTAATATTTACCTGGACGATAATGAGCTTACCCATAAACCCATGCATGAGCGTGCGCGTATGGGTATTGGCTACTTGCCCCAGGAAGCCTCAGTCTTCCGTAAGCTTTCTGTGGCTGAAAACATTCTCGCCATTTTACAAACCCGGGCCGATCTGGAGCCCAGCCAGCAGGAAAATGCACTTGAAGAATTGCTCGAAGAACTCCATATCACCCATATACGTAGTAATCTCGGTATGAGCTTGTCTGGCGGCGAACGACGGCGAGTTGAAATTGCCCGTGCTCTGGCCACCCGACCACGATTTATCCTGTTAGATGAACCGTTTGCCGGCGTTGACCCTATCTCTGTATTGGATATTCAGTCGATTATTCAACACCTTAGAGAACGTGAGATCGGTGTATTAATAACTGACCATAATGTTCGGGAAACGTTAAAGATCTGCGATCGTGGTTACATATTAAATGCCGGCGAAGTGATTGCTCAGGGTGAACCTGACGCACTTTTGGCCGATAAACAGGTAAGAAAGGTCTATCTTGGTGAGGAATTCACTCTTTAAAAACAAGGCTGTGTCTCTACGCGGATCTAGGCTAGAATTAAACTATAGCTGGTGCCAAAACCATGCCAGTCCGATAAAAATGACTCTATGAAACAAGCATTACAACTCCGTCTTGGTCAACATCTCACCATGACTCCCCAATTGCAGCAGGCAATCAAACTGCTGCAGCTGTCTACTTTAGAACTCCAACAAGAGATTCAGGAAGCATTAGACTCCAATTTGATGTTAGAAGTCGCTGAAGACGGTGATGATGACAGTCAGGCGAAAGCGAGTGAGAATAATAAAGAAACGGCTGATGCCAATGCCGCTGATGCCCCCGAACAAGACAGCACCCAGGTTGAATCTCTTCCCGACGAACTGCCTGTTGACAGTGCCTGGGACGATATCTATGAAAATATTCAAACCACGAGCAGCGCGTCCAGTTATCAGGAATCCGATCGTGATCAGGAATTCGGTGATACAGATACGGAAAGTCTGCAAGAACATTTGCGTTGGCAAATGCAGCTCACGCCTTTTTCAGACACCGACCTGTTAATCGCCGATGCTATTATCGATGCGATTAATGACGATGGCTTCCTGCGCGCTGAACTGGAAGACATTCTCAAACTAATCCCCGAAGAACGTGAAGTTGAATTAGACGAGGTAGAAGCTGTTTTACACCGCATTCAAAACTTTGATCCACCCGGCGTCGCCGCTCGTAATATTCAGGAAAGTCTGCAACTGCAACTGAAACAAATTTTAGGAGAATCTGAAGAAAACAATATTGCCCTAACATTAGTTAGCGAATATTTTGATTTACTCGCGAATCGTGATTTCAATCAACTCATGCGTAAATTAAACATCGACGAAGAAAGCTTGAAATCACTGATTAATATTATCCAGTCGTTGAACCCCAGACCCGGGAGCCAGATCACCTCGAACAAACCCGAATACATCGTGCCTGATGTGTTTGTGCGCAAAGTGAATGATGTCTGGAAAGTCGAACTGAATGCCGATGCGGCCCCTAAGATCAGAATAAATTCTCAATATGCAAGCATGGTCAAACAGGTTAAAAGCAGTTCAGATACCACCTATATGAAAAACCATTTACAGGAAGCACGTTGGTTTATCAAAAGTCTGGCCAGCCGCAATGAAACCTTGCTAAAAGTAGCGACCTGCATTGTCGAACGACAACGGGCCTTTTTAGAATACGGCGATGAAGCGATGAAGGCACTGGTCTTACACGACATAGCCGAGGCGGTTGAAATGCATGAATCAACCATCTCACGCGTGACCACCAAAAAATACATGCATACCCCACGTGGAATATTCGAATTAAAATATTTTTTCTCCAGCCATGTATCAACAGCCGATGGTGGAGAATGCTCAGCAACCGCAATCCGGGCGCTAATTAAAAAACTGATTGCCGCTGAAACCCCTAATAAACCATTAAGTGATAGTAAAATTGCAACTATTTTATCTGACCAAGGAATAAATGTTGCGCGGCGGACTGTGGCCAAATACCGCGAAGCCATGACCATACCGCCCTCCAATGAACGCAAACGGCTCGCATAAATAAATGAGAAGGAGCATGCTATGCAATTAAATGTAACTGGTCATCACGTTGATATGACAGACTCATTGCACAACTATGTTGAAAGTAAAATGGAGAAACTCGAACGCCATTTCGATCACGTTACCAATGTGCACGTTATTCTAAGCGTGGAAAAAAAACGAAAAAAAGCGGAAGCAAAATTTCACATCAGTGGTGCCGAATTGTTTGCTGAAGCCGTCAATGAAGATATGTATGCTTCAATTGATGCATTAGTCGATAAACTCGACCGTCAGATTAAAAAACACAAGGAAAAAATCACTGACCACCATCGCAGTGAAGGCCGCGCCCAGAAGCAGCCTGAAGAGTAACCAGGAACAGACGGAGAGTTATTAAATTAACATGTTATTATCAGATCTTGTCACACCCGACCGTATCGCCTGTGCTGTTAACGCCCAGAGCAAGAAACGTGCACTTGAACACATTAGTGAAATAAT
>CAMYMO010000412.1 GCA_947259425.1 uncultured Ectothiorhodospiraceae bacterium
AATTTTGTTTTAAGGCTAAAATACAAAGCTCATAAAGTGTGTCCGTATGGACTAATGTTCCATCGAGATCGACACAAATGATTTCAGCTGCAGTGTTTGACATATCTTGAAGTTATAAAAAAACGCCATCATATCAGCAAACCAACATAATGGCTTATATTAATTAGTCTGATTTAGGTGCTATTTGCCGGAGTATTTTCTACGAAATTCTGGCACATCCCCTATGCCTAACTTGCGCTTAAAATGGCATTTTAATTCTAGGCCAATTTAACATCATGACGAGAAATCAACATACGAGTATGTTTTCCGACAATATCCAGTAATACAGAGATTCGTTCCCCGCTTACATACTTATCAAATATAGCTCGATAACCATTTAAACTTCCTGAAACAAACTCAACTTCCTGACCAGATTGGTATTTCTCTTCCTGACTATTATGAATTCCATCCGCATCATCAAAATTCTGTAATTCTGAAACCAATTCATGGGGAACCTGAGCGGGGATCCCACCAAAACGCACCATATTTGAAACCCCGATGGTTGATCGAATCGGCATCCAGTTATCGCTTTTGGTATCTAACTGGATAAACAAATAGCGCGGAAACAGGGCTTCAACAATCGGTCGATACTTTCCGCGTAATCGCTTCTCGCGCTTTATTTTAGGAAGATAAGCATTAAATCCTTGACGTAATAAATTATCATGCGCTATTTCTTCACCTTTTGCCTTGGTGTAAATTAGATACCACGATTTTCCATCGTCAGTTACTGGCTTTTTCAACGTTGTCTCCTATTTAACTGCTCTAAGAGTTTAATTTATTGCTCAAATTCGCAGCCTCTTTGCGAATCTCTTCAATTTCAAATTTTAAATTTTCATACTCGGTTAATTTGCTCTGTAAAAAACGAACCGTAATTTTCGCTTTTTCTTCTATACCTTTAGGGGTTAAATAATAGGTATAAGCGGTTTTATTTTTATTCTTGTAGAAGTTTTTCGCCTTAATAATGCCTTTATCGATTAAGGCATGCAGACAATAATTGGCCTTACCCAGACTGATATTCATTTCACGTGAAATCGCCCGTTGACTTAAATTAGGGTCCTTCTCAAGTAATTTGAGCAAGTGATATTTTAATTCATCAGTAATCATAAGGTTTTATAAGATTTGCGTTCAGCCATTGAACATCTAGTTCAGTCTAGCAAAACAATCATTCATTACAAGGCAGACGATCGCCTGGAAATTGGCAGTATTTTGTACACACGTAAAAAAAGGCGCCCGCAGGCGCCTTTTCTGTTCAGAGCGTGATATATCAATTCTTTGATACTTTTTTCTTACTCGAAGCATTCCCAACTGAGCTGACGCGCAAGTCGTTAATGTTTTTTTCAACTGTTTTCTTTCCAATCCCTTTAACATTGGTTAATTCTTGTGCATTTTTGAATGGGCCATTCTTTTTACGGTAAGTCACAATCGCTTGTGCCTTTTTCGGGCCAATACCCGAAATATTCTCCGCTAATGCCGCCGCATCGGCCGTGTTAATATTGACCGGTGCTGCCTGGCCAATGCCTGCAACAAAGATTAATGATGAAATTAAGATTACCTTCCGTAGTAAATTTAAAACGTTCATGTTAACTCCTTAATTGTCCATAGTTGGTTGAAAGTGTCTGTATTATCGACACATCAACCGGGCATGGCTATCGGACAAATCTGAAAGGCTTGTAGGATTTTTCCTACAAATATGGAGTTATGAAAGTTGCTGGTTGATCTCATTCAATACCGCGATGGGTTCATTCGCCTGGGTGATTGGCCGGCCGATCACCAGGTAACTGGCCCCTGCTGTTATCGCCTGCTGAGGCGTCATGACCCTTTTTTGATCACCCTTGTCACTACTTTCCGGGCGGATGCCAGGTGTCACCAGTAAAAAGGGATCAGTATGCTGTTTTCGCAGTGAGCTGGCTTCCTGAGCGGAGCAAACCACCCCATCCAGTTGGCACTCATCCACCAATTTTGCAAGCCTTAGCACCTGAGTTTGTGCATCCTGCGATATCCCGACCTCGGCGAGTGCTTGATTATCCATGCTGGTTAAAACGGTCACCGCAATCAGATAGGGTGAATGTTGAGATTTATCTCGACCTTCAACCGATGCTTCCAACATGGCACGCCCGCCCAAGGCATGCACATTGAGCATCCAGACCCCTAAATCCGCGGCTGCATGGCAGGCATTTTTGACCGTGTTTGGGATGTCATGAAATTTTAGATCTAAAAAAACATCATAACCTTTATCGACTAAAATACGGACGAAATCAGGCCCAGCGCGAGTAAACAATTCTTTGCCAACCTTTAGCTTACAACTCTGTGGTTCAATTTGATCAACAAAGGTTAATGCCGATCGATGATCGGGATAATCCAACGCGACTATTATTTTAGATTCACTCATTATTCGCCTTCTACACCCAATATTGGTTTTATGCTATTCCAGTTCTTACATCCAGGACATTGCCAATGTAATGTCTTACCGTGAAAACCGCAGATGTCGCACTTATAAATCGGATTGTTCACCAGTAATTGTGAGGTGACATTTTTCAATGCTTCCAGTTTATCTCGTGCCGGATCTTTTATATGAATTAGGGCCAAATCGATGAGCCGATCCATACCACGTAAAGAGGGTTTTCGTTCCAAATAAGAGGCAATAAATTCTGCCGCTTCGGTATCACCTTGTTGTTTGCGTATTAGTTCCGATAAACACAACATCACCGAAATACCGCCATGTCGATTCAAAATTTCACGCAAAAACTGAATCATTTCATCGATATTATCAATTGTTTTATAACTACGAGTTAACGGTTCGAGAATTTCCGGGATATAATCCGGGTTTTGATCTTCAACGCGACGATAGGCTCGTATCGCCGCCTTATCATTACCCAGCCGTGTCTCTATATCGCCTTCTAAAATGCTGGCGCGTGCACATGAACGATCGGTAGCCAGTGCCTTTTTAACCAGTTTTAATGCCTTTTGTGGTTCATTATTTTTAAGTTCATGCTCGGCATTTTCACAATAATAGTGAGCAATGTGTATATCTTCAGACTGTCCTGTTTTCACCGCAAGCCGTTTTGCTGCATCAATGGCCTTATCCCAATCTTTTTCCTGCTGATAGATATCGATAAGTTGATGTAATGCATTGGTCGTATGTGGCCCACTTTCAATCAGTTCCTCAAATAACGCTTCGGCACGATCTAACAGCCCGGCCCGCATGTAATCCTGGCCGAGTTCATTTAACGCTTGCATGCGTTGTTCGCTATTCAACGTAGGACGAGCAATCAGATTTTGGTGAATTCTAATCGCACGATCGACCTCACCGCGTCGGCGAAATAAACTGCCCAGCGCGAGGTGCGTCTCTACGGTCTCGCTATTAACATCCAACATCTGGATAAATACATCAATGGCTTTGTCAGGCTGTTCATTCAGTAAATAATTAAGGCCTTTAATATAATCAATGGGGATCTCAGATTGATGAATTTTTGTCTTGGCCGATTGACCACGCCGGCCTATCACCCAACCGGATATCGCCGCGACAGGCAGCAACAAAAAAACATAGGTCAGGGGATCGGAAAACATTTAATGCTGGTTTTTGATCGGAATAGCGCGCAAGTTTGCGATTTCTTTTTCGGTCGTCTCTGCAGCTCGCTTGAGCTTTGCCACCTGTCGTTTTGCCTTCAGGATTATGCCGAGGCTTGCCAGTAATCCCAGGATAGCCCCGACCAGCATGGCCAGTATAATTGCTAGAGAAAGCGGGGTCTGGGCCGAACCAAAGTAATAGTTAAATTGCACCGGCTCAGCATTCAGTATGGCAAAGATCACTCCAAGCAAGACGATCAGGACAATCGCAATAGCATATAAGATTTTCGACACCGTACACTCCAATTACAATTTCGTATATTTAAACGAAAAACACCGACATAAGTATTAATTACTCATGCCGGTGTCGCAATACTCGAACGTAGAATTTATTGAGACCTTTGCACGGATGCTACGAAGTCAGAGAACAAGGCAAAAACCAACGAAAAAGCGGAGTTTACACGCAGTAAATGAGCATTTTGAGTTGGTTTTTAACGCCGTAATCTGGCTTCGTAGCATTTGTGCAAGGGTCTCTATTGAGTTATTTCGACCTGGTCCATGCTCTCATTAACCCGTTCGCGTAATTCCTTACCAGGCTTAAAATGAGGTACATACTTTGCCGCTAAACTAACCGAATCACCTGTTTTCGGATTCCGACCGGTACGTGGTGGCCGGTAATGCAGAGAGAAACTACCAAAACCTCTTATTTCAATGCGATCGCCACTCGATAGGCACTGGGCCATATGCTCAAGCATGGTCTTCACAGCCAGTTCAACATCCTTATACGCAAGTTGCTTCTGTTTCTGTGAGAGAATCTCAATGAGTTCAGATTTTGTCATTATTTGCTCTCCGTCCAACTAACTTAGGTTATCACTCAAGGGCCTGCCGGCCCCTCAGCAAATAGCTTAATTACTCATTTCCTTCCATTTGTTCTTTAAGTATATCACCTAATGTCGTTGTTGCAGGTGAAGCAGCACGGTTAAAGTCGTCAACTGCTGCTTTTTCGTCCGCATTGTCCTTCGCCTTAATCGATAGATTAATCGTACGATTCTTTTTATCGACTCCAGTAAACTTAGCTTCAACGTCATCACCCACATTTAGCAGGGTACGGGCATCTTCAACACGATCACGTGTGATCTCAGAGGCACGTAAATAGCCTTCAATATCGTCACCAAGGTCAATAACCGCGCCTTTAGCGTCCACTTCGGCAACCTTACCATTTACAATCGTACCTTTTGGATTTGCAGCAACAAAGTTATTAAACGGATCTTGTTCCAGCTGCTTGATACCCAAAGAAATACGCTCACGTTCCGGATCAACGGCTAATACGACTGCTTCCAGGTCCTGACCTTTCTTATAGTTACGTACCGCGTCTTCGCCCGTGTCATTCCAGGAGATATCAGATAAGTGAATAAGACCATCAATACCGCCATCCAGGCCGATGAAAATACCAAAATCAGTAATCGATTTGATTTGGCCGCTCACTTTATCGTTCTTATTATGAATCGCCGCAAAGGCTTCCCAAGGATTATCCTGACACTGTTTCATACCTAAAGAAATACGACGACGTTCTTCATCGATATCCAGCACAATAACTTCGGCTTCGTCGTCAAGCTGAACAACTTTGCTTGGATGGATGTTTTTATTCGTCCAGTCCATTTCAGATACGTGCACAAGACCTTCAACACCGTCTTCAATTTCGACAAAACAACCATAATCAGCGATATTGGTGACCTTACCGAATAGACGTTTGCCTTCTGGGTAACGGCGGGCAATATCGGCCCATGGATCTTCACCCATCTGTTTCAAGCCGAGAGAAACGCGCATACGTTCTTTATCGAACTTGAGGACTTTAACGGAGATTTCATCACCAACGGCAACGATTTCACTTGGGTGTTTAACGCGTTTCCAGGCCATATCGGTAATATGCAACAGGCCATCAACACCACCTAAGTCTACAAAGGCACCATAGTCTGTTAAGTTTTTAACAATACCTTTAACGGTACTGCCTTCTTGCATGTTTGAGATAAGCTCTTCACGTTCTTCAGAACTTTCTTCCTCAACCACGGCGCGTCGCGATACCACGACATTGTTGCGACGTTGATCAAGTTTAATCACTTTAAATTCGAGTTCTTTACCTTCTAAATAGCTGGTATCACGCACCGGTCTTACATCAACCAGTGAACCAGGCAGGAAGGCACGGACATCAGTCAGGTCAACGGTAAAGCCGCCTTTAACCTTGTCAATGATAATACCCATCACGGTTTCGCCTGCTTCATGAGCGGCTTCAAGACGTTTCCACGCTTCTGCGCGTTTAGCCTTTTCACGTGATAGGCGAGTTTCGCCAAAACCATCTTCAACAGCGTCTAATGCCACATCGATCGCATCACC
The DNA here is from genome assembly GCA_947259425.1 of uncultured Ectothiorhodospiraceae bacterium. Lineage (GTDB taxonomy): Bacteria > Pseudomonadota > Gammaproteobacteria > UBA6429 > Thiohalophilaceae > SZUA-24. The sequence continues at coordinate 5,998 of CAMYMO010000412.1, forward strand.
GATATTGACGTTGATATTGCCAGACTCGTCTTTAAATTGTTCGACAGGAATGACGCCTTCAGATTTCAGTCCCGCATTGATAATGACAAAATCATTATTTACTGACATGACTGTACCGGTAATAATCGCACCGGGTACCATTTTGGTTTTAACTAGGGATTCTTCAAAAAGTTCTGCAAAGCTTTCGCTCATGATATTTATTACCTCGGATGAGAATATGGTGAGGTGCCGGGGAGGCATCCATCCCGCTCATCTGTGTACGGCCCGCAGACCGATGGTTAGTAAATTAAAGGTCTTAAATTAAATTTAAGTACCCACCTATCTCGTAAAACCTAACTCGATTCGGGTAAAGACTCCGTTACCAGTGAAAAAAGCTTATCCATCACCGCGTCAATACTCATCGCTGAGGTATCCACTATAACGGCCTCTTTCGCGGGTTTTAAAGGAGAAGTTTCCCGAGACCCATCACGTTCATCACGCTCGGCGATGTCCTTTACGAGGGCGCTGAGACTAACATCAATTCCCTTTTCTTTCAACTGTTTATGGCGCCTTTTCGCTCGTTCTTCAGCGCTTGCCGTGAGAAAAATTTTGATTTTTGCATTTGGAAATACCGTTGTTCCCATGTCACGTCCATCCGCAACTAAACCGGGTAACTGTTGAAAATCACGCTGGCGTTGCAGCAGCGCCTCTCTAACCGCTGGCAGCGCAGCAACTTTAGAGGCAGCATTACCGCAGGATTCGGTTCTAATATCAGCTGTAACATCCTCATTATTAAGGATAATATTAGGTTCTCGCTGGGGATCCTCGCTTAAAAATTTGACATCAATCCGACGCGCCCGCTCAGCAAGGGTTTGCTCATCATCAAGCTCGATATTATGATTTTGCGCATCCAGCGCAACCAATCGATACAATGCGCCGCTATCCAGAAAATGCCAACCCAGGTGATTTGCCAGCATACGGCTAATGGTGCCCTTGCCGGAGCCGCTTGGGCCATCCACTGTGATCACTGGAGCATCATTCATATCGGGCGCTACTTTACCCGCCCATACTGATCGTCAAAACGGACAATATCATCTTCGCCGAGATAACTTCCGGATTGCACCTCGATCATTTGCAGTGGCATTGTTCCAGGGTTTTCCAGTCGGTGCTTGGTACCAAGCGGGATATAAGTGGATTCATTCTCGGATACGATAAAGGTATCTTCCCCTCGAGTCACCTTAGCCGTACCACTTACAACAATCCAATGTTCCGCACGATGATGATGCATCTGTAATGATAACGCTGCACCAGGATTGACGGTGATACGTTTAACTTGATGACGCTCCCCCATATCAATGCCTTCATAGCTACCCCAGGGTCGAAAGACCTGGCGATGGATCAAGTGCTCTTCACGCTGCTGCTCTTTCAACCATTCGACGACTT
>CAMYMO010000413.1 GCA_947259425.1 uncultured Ectothiorhodospiraceae bacterium
CTCGTCGTATTGCCGAGGTACGTTCGATGTTCAACGGTAAAGAAGATAATGAAAAACGCTTGAGTGGTAAAGACGTTAATGGTGACCAGGAGGCGCGTAAAATATTAATCAGCAACGTATTAGATGACGCCGTTAATGATCAGAAACTCGAGCCTGTTACATCCTCAACGCCTTGAAGATAAGTCAATCTGCTTAGTCTTAATAGCTTTATCTAAACATTATGGATGATGTGTATACTGGCGCATAATCCGATTTCGCCGTACAGCTAAAAAATCGACCAGACGCGGAATTAATCCGTTTACGCGACTTGTAATGGTTTGGTTTAAGCCGATATAAACCTCTTTTTTTTCTTTTTTAATGGCCTTAACAATCTGCCTGGCCACGTCATCGGCTGCATCTGGTTGCAGTTTTACGGCCTCAGCCATGTTAAACAATGCCTGCGCATCATTGGCGGTGTCGATACCGCGGGGAGAAATATAAGTAACGTTGATTTGGGTTGAATCAAGCTCACGACGCAGTGCCTCAGAAAAACCACGTAATGCAAATTTGCTTGCAGAGTAGGCCGTAAAAAAGGCTGAGGCGATCGAACCAAAAGGCGAACCGATATTAACAATATGACCGGATTCGCGACATAACATATCGGGTAATAATAATCTGCTGAGTTGCATCGGGGCAATCACATTGACCTGCAATAATCTATCCATCATTGCAGGTTTTTGCTCGGTAAATTCCACGAAATCCTTAATGCCCGCATTGTTGATTAAAATATCCGTCCCGCCAAAGGCTGAATACATGTCGTGTATGATGTTTTGTTGATCCTCGGCTTCGGTGATATCGGCCAGGCTGGTGGTGACATCGGTGAGTGGTTGAATCTTGTCGTAGAGCTCACCCAGTTGATCGTATTCTGTATCGACCAGGCCTAAGCTTGCCCCTGATTTAGCTAATTCCAGGGCCAGGGCTGAACCCAATCCACCGGTCGCTCCAGTTAATAGTATTCGTTGATCTTTTAACAGCACGGTTTTTCCCCTAAGCAGCGAAGAAAATCCGTTTAATATTTGAAATCCCAATGAAAGCGTATGATCTTGATTTTATAATTCGAATATAGCTTTTAAAAACAGTTACTTATAATTTTAACAATCTATTCAATAGCTCATTTAAGGCGATTAACCTTAAGCTAACCTTAACAAGGTCAGTTAAGCTGCTAATAAATTAACCAACCGTGGTGATGATGGTGGGTACAATTGCCCCATATATAATAAGAATCATGCTTCCAGGCATGTTAAGCTTGCGCGCTTAATTTTTTACCAACAACTCGTAACGAAGACATAATATGAAGACACTTGAACAGCTTTTACAGGAACGAATACTTATTCTCGATGGTGCGATGGGCACGATGATCCAGGAATATAAGCTGGAAGAAGAAGATTACCGTGGTGATCGATTTGTGGATTGGCCATCGGATGTTAAGGGCAACAATGACTTATTGTGTTTGACCCAAGCCAAGATCATCAAAGATATTCATTTGGCCTATCTGGATGCGGGCTCCGATATTATCGAGACCAACACCTTCAATGCCAATGAATACGGCATGGGTGACTATGGTATGCAGGAATTGGTTCATGAGATCAATGTCGCCGCGGCAAGCATTGCGCGCGAAGCCTGTGACGAAAGATCAACAGCAGATAAACCTCGCTTTGTTGCCGGTGTCTTGGGGCCAATGCCGGTGACCGCATCGATGTCAAAAGATGTCAATGATCCAGCTGCGCGTGATGTTACCTTCGATGATCTGCGTGAAGCGTATCGCATTGCCTTGGATGGTTTGATCGAAGGCGGTATCGATATTATTTTAGTTGAAACGATCTTTGATACCTTAAATGCCAAGGCGGCCTTATTTGCGGTGGAAGAATATTTTGAGAAAACCGGTAATACATTACCGGTCATGATCTCGGGTACGATCACGGATAAAAGTGGTCGCATCCTGACCGGACAAACACCGGAAGCTTTTTATAATTCACTGTGCCATATCAACCCAATTAGTTTTGGATTTAACTGCGCATTAGGTGCGAATGACTTACGCCAGTATGTCGAAGAGCTATCTGGTATCGCCAGTTGTTATATCAATGTGCATCCGAATGCCGGTTTACCGAATGCGTTTGGTGGTTTTGATGAAACACCTGAAATGTTGGCCGCTGAGATTGGCGATTGGGCGAAAAATGGTTTTGTAAATATTGTGGGCGGTTGTTGTGGTACCTCACCTTCGCATATCAAGGCCGTTGCCCAGGCGGTTAGTCAATATCAGCCGCGCAAACCGAAACCAGCCGATCACACAACTCGTTTGAGCGGGTGGGAAGCCTGTAACATTACCGATGATTCGCTTTTTGTAAATGTTGGTGAGCGCACCAATGTAACCGGTTCCGCCAAATTCAAACGTTTAATCCTCGAAGAACAATTCGACGAAGCCTTAAGTGTTGCGCGTGAACAAGTAGAAAACGGTGCACAGATCATCGACATCAACATGGATGAAGGCATGCTCGATGGTAAAGAGGCGATGGTTAAGTTTTTAAACTTAATCGCCCAGGAACCCGGTATTGCCGATGTGCCGGTCATGATCGACTCGAGTAAATGGGAAATCCTGGAAGCGGGTCTGAAGTGTATTCAAGGTAAAGGCATCGTTAACTCGATCTCAATGAAAGAAGGCGAAGCTAAATTTATCGAGCAAGCCAAGTTATGTCGCCGTTATGGTGCGGCCGTGATCGTGATGGCCTTTGATGAAACCGGTCAAGCAGATACCCAGGCACGTAAGATCGAGATTTGTGAGCGGGCTTATAAAATCTTAACCGAGCAGGTGAATTTCCCACCGGAAGACATTATTTTCGACCCGAATATTTTTGCCGTCGCCACCGGTATCGAAGAGCATAATAATTACGGTGTTGATTTTATTGAAGCGACCGGCTGGATCAAGAAAAATTTAAAATACGCCCTGATCAGTGGTGGTGTGAGTAATGTGTCGTTTTCATTCCGTGGCAACAACCCGGTGCGTGAAGCCATTCACGCGGTATTTTTATATCACGCGATTAAAAACGGCATGGACATGGGTATTGTTAATGCCGGTCAACTGGCGGTCTATGACGATTTAGCGCCTGAATTACGCGATGCGGTCGAAGATGTTGTTTTAAATCGTCGTGATGATGCCACCGAGCGTTTGCTTGACCTGGCCGAAAAATATCGCGGTGATGGTAAGGGCGTTGAGAGAAAAGAAGATCTCGAATGGCGTAGCTGGCCAGTCGCAAAACGGTTAGAGCATGCATTGGTCAAAGGGGTCGACAGCTTTGTTGAAGAGGATACGGAAGAGGCGCGTTCGTCATTTGATCGTCCGATCCAGGTCATTGAAGGGCCGTTAATGGATGGCATGAATGTGGTTGGTGATTTGTTTGGTGACGGTAAGATGTTTTTACCACAAGTGGTCAAGAGCGCGCGTGTGATGAAAAAGGCCGTGGCCTATTTGATACCGTTTATTGAAGCGGAAAAAGGCGATGGCGTACAGAGTAACGGCAAGATCCTAATGGCGACTGTGAAAGGCGATGTGCATGACATCGGTAAAAATATCGTCGGCGTGGTCTTACAATGTAATAACTTTGAAGTGATCGACATGGGTGTAATGGTGCCGGCTAATGACATTCTAAATAAAGCCAAAGAAGAGAAGGTCGACATTATTGGTTTGTCCGGTTTGATTACCCCATCGCTGGATGAGATGGTACATGTCGCCAAAGAGATGGAGCGATTGAAGTTTGATGTGCCGTTATTGATTGGTGGCGCGACCACTTCAAAGGCGCACACCGCAGTTAAAATAGAGCAAAATTATCATAGCCCGGTCGTGTGGGTGAAGGATGCCTCACGTGCGGTGGGTGTGGCCCAAAATCTGATTAGCGATGATCTTAAAGATGCCTTTATATCTGATCTGGATGCCGATTACGAAAAGGTACGCCTTGCCCACGCCGATCGTCGTGCGCAATTAAAATGGTTAACGCTAGAAGAGGCTCGGAATAATAAAACGAAAATCGAATGGGATAACTATACGCCGCCAGTACCGAATCAATTAGGTCTGCAAATCTTTGACGATATGCCTTTGGAATTTTTAGTGCCCTACATTGACTGGACACCGTTTTTCCATACTTATGAGATGAAGGGCAGTTATCCAAAGATCTTTAATGATCCCGATAAAGGTCCACATGCAAAAACCTTGTTTGACGAAGCACAGCAGATGTTAACGAACATCATCAATGGTCGTTGGTTTAAAGCGCGTGCCGTGGTTGGTTTGTTCCCGGCGAATCAAATTAATGATGATGATCTGGAGCTGGATGTGGACGGAAAGACCGTTGTCTTGCATCACCTGCGTCAGCAAACCGAACGTCCACCTGGAAAACCAAATCGTTGCGTGAGTGATTTTGTCGCGCCGAAAGACAGCGGCAAACAGGATTACGTTGGTGGTTTTGTCGTCACCATTCACGGCGCGGATGAAAAGGCCAAAGAGTTTGATGATATCCATCACATTGATGATTCGATCATGATCAAGGCGCTGGCCGATCGATTTGCCGAGGCCTTTGCCGAACACATGCATGATCGTGTACGCCACCTGAACTGGGGTTTTGTTGATGGTAACTGGTCACCTCAACAGGGTATAAATAATGAATCCTTTAATAGTGAAGACCTGATCAAAGAAAACTATCAAGGTATACGTCCTGCACCGGGATATCCGGCCTGTCCGGATCACACCGAAAAACCAGCCTTGTGGGATTTACTGGATGCCGAGAATAATTGTGGTACGCAATTAACCGAGAGCATGGCGATGTGGCCGGCTGCGAGTGTCAGTGGTTGGTACTTTAGTCACCCAGAGAGTAGCTATTTCGGGGTTGGTAAAATTAACAAAGATCAGGTAGAAGATTACGCAAAACGTAAAGGCTTTAGTCTGGATGAAGCTGAACGTTGGTTGTCTCCTAATCTGGGCTATGAACCTGAGTAATATTTATTAAAGAGTTATGATGTTATGAAATATTTTTTATTGAGTTTATTAGTAATGGGTTCTGTTCTGTTGGTTACAGAGTCACCTTTGTCATTCGCTCACGATGCTGACACAAAAGAAGATAAAAGCTGGTGGTGGCTAGATAGTTGGTGGAATGAAGGACAAATCGAAACAGCTAAAAACTATGAAGTCGTTGTCAGTAAGAGTAGTTATAAGCGGGATGACGTTGAAATTCCGGTTATGGTTTTTCGCCCTAAAAAGAAAGGTAAGTTTCCAGCGGTATTATTTCAGCATGGACGCCGTGGTTTGGGTGAATTAGTTCAACGTCATGCCAAACGGGTGGCAGCAAGAGGTTTTGTGGTGTTGGCACCGGACATCTATAAAGCACATTTTATCGGTACCCACCCGATCGAACACGATTACGAACTGGAAAAAGACGTCAATGCCGCGGTCGATGTTTTATTAAAACGAAAAGACATCAGTAGTAAACAGGCCTGTATCTATTCACACACGCGTGGTGGCTATTATTCACTTAAAGTGGCGACCACGTATAAACGACAGGAAAAAGATTTGGCCTGTTATGTTTCATATTATCCACACTGGCAGGATCCGAATGCACCTGAAGCGATGCAGGTTTATGGTTATGCGAAAGAGATCGATGATTTTAAACTGCCAGCACTTATTTTTATCGGTGAGCAGGAGCAGTATCAACGTCGGCGGGTGATTGAAACCAGTATCGGCGTATTACAATCGAAGCAACGCGATGCGCGCTTAATTATTTATCCAGGTGTCGGTCGTGGCTTTGATTTTAGGCCGCCAAATGTACGTAGCTTTGCCGACGACCTGGCGGCAAAAGATGCCGTGCAACGTGCCGCAACCTTCATGCGTAAACACTTATCTGCAAAATAATAAGCGTGCGCGATATCCCCGCGAGGCACTTTACCCACAGGGCACATTACCCGCTGGGTACTTTACCCGCGGGGCACATTTCCCGTGAGCTGCCTTTCCCTTGGAGAAGGGGATCCGAATGTAATACCGACCAGATAGGTAACAGATCAAACCGGCCACATAGGTAACACTTATGTTGGCCGGATGACCCGTCCTATACGCTCATCGACCATACCCAGTTTAAGCATTCCAAAATACAATTGCCAACGGTCGTGTTGCAGGGGCTCTAAACCAACGTACTCGCCCACTAACTGGCGTGTGGTGTAAATGGGTTGTCCATGCAGTTTAATGTAACCGCCACATTTGACTTTTCGCACTTCAAAATCATCTTTATAAACCATTTCAGGTAAGTCCGTTGGTAATGGACGCAGTGACGTTCGATGCACATCCACTGGACATTGACCTAAGCCTAAACTCTGATGCGGTCGTTCTTCATTGTATTCACGAACAAATCGATTAAATGCCCGTTGTTGTGCCGATAAATTACCCTTTGGCGGTTTTAGTGTGGCGGCTTTCAACGTTCGATGCATGCGTTCATGTCGTCCGTTTTGTTGTGGGCATCCCGGAGCGATTCGTTCAGGGTAAATGCCCAGCTTCAATAGCCATATCGATAACGGCGTTAATCCGCCTAATGTCGTCATCGCAAAGGGCCAGCCATTGTCCGTGCGAATTCGCTTTGGCAGGCCGTATTCTCGAAACGCCTGCTCATACACCTTTAACGAAGGCGTTAAATGAGGACCGGCTAACCCCTTGCAACGAATTAACAGCCGACTGCAGTTGTCTGTTATCGTTAAGGGGTAACACCATTGACCATTGCCTAATTTAACTTGTCCTTTGTAGTCCGCACTCCACACTTCGTTCGGTTGTGTCGCATGCGCCAACGGTTGTGAATGCGGCGGGGTCTTCTTTCTTGGTCGCCGGGTTTTGACCAGACCATGGCGTTTTAGTACCTCTCCAATGGTGCTGCTCGCGGGCCAATCGTGTTGTGGGGCCTCCCGGTATAACGCAGAGCGAATGGTGACCGGTCCCCAACTCGGATAACGGTATTTCAACTCGAGTATCTTCGCTTCAACGTCATCCTCTGTTTTATGGCTCTGGCTGTGTCGGGCTCGAGATTGGTTGGACAAACCCGGCATGCCCGACGCCTTAAAACGGTTTATCCACTTGTGGCCCGTCTTGCGCGAGATATGAAAACGTTCACATAGCTCGGTGACACTAAAGCGCTGGCTCAACCAGGCCTTAATAAATTCTTTTCGTTCATTCATGGTACAGGTCTCTTTCCAGGGCATCGGCATCTCCTTCAGCTGCCTATGCATTATTACCTGTTACCCATGTGACCGGTTTTATGTGTTACCTATGTGCCCAGTCAGTACCCTGTTTACCTGGATTCCCGCCTCCGCGGGAATGACGTTTATGGCTAATGTTAGTGATATAAC
>CAMYMO010000414.1 GCA_947259425.1 uncultured Ectothiorhodospiraceae bacterium
AGCCGAACGGAATTTCCAACTGAAAAAACGGAAGCGTCACCTGTCGAAACGGCAACCGAAAAACAGAAACAGGCCCAACAACGCGCGAAAGGTGATCTAATTCGTGTACGTTCAGATTTGTTAGACAACCTGGTTAATTTTGCGGGTGAAGTCAGTATCTATCGATCTCGCATGGAACAGCAGACGAATGCCTTCCGTTATAATCTGACTGAATTAGATGACACGGTTGAGCGTTTCCGGGAACAGTTAAGAAATTTTGAGATTGAAGCCGAGGCTCAAATTCAATATCGAACTGAGGAAAGCGGTAGCGTTCACCAGGACTTTGATCCTCTTGAATTCGACCGCTTTACTCAAATGCAGACCCTTTCCCGCGGTATGCTAGAATCACTAAACGATTTGAACTCACTTCGTGGCATCCTCTCCAACCTGACCCGCGAATCAGAAACGCTATTATTGCAACAGTCGCGTGTTAACACTGATTTACAGGAAGGTTTAATGCGTACCCGCATGGTGCCGATTTCTGGTCAGGTACCACGTATGCGACGGATTGTTCGTCAAACAGCAGAAGAGTTAGGCAAAGACGTCGAATTTCATATTGAAGGTGCAGATAATGAACTTGATCGCACCGTACTCGAACGTATTATGTCACCGATCGAACATATGCTTCGAAACGCCATCGCCCATGGTTTAGAAATGCCTGAGCAACGTATTGAAAACGGCAAAGATAAGAGCGGAAATGTTGTGCTTAGTTTTGCGCGTGAAGGCTCTGATGTCGTAATAAGTGTTCGTGATGATGGTGGTGGCATCGATCTCGATGCGATACGGAGTAAGGCGATCGAACGCGGAATCTTAAAAGCCGATGCTGAGGTTCGTAAAGATGACTTGCTCGACATTATTCTCGAATCCGGATTCAGTACCGCCGATGAGGTTACCCAGATCTCCGGACGTGGTGTGGGCATGGACGTTGTTAACAATGAAATAAAACAGCTTGGCGGTTTACTAGAAATTAAAACCGAGAAGGGTGTCGGCACAATATTTAACATTAATATGCCACTCAGCTTATCGGTCACACGAGCACTAATGATTACGGTGGGCGAAGAAACCTATGCCATACCTCTACTAGGTGTGGAGACCGTTGAACGTGTGTCTCGTGATGAAATCGCACGTATGCAAACTGAAAAAGGTGCTACATATCATTGGCTGGAGAATGAATATCAATATATTCATCTTGGTGGTGCGATGGGACTCAACGAAATTCAGATGCCGCCAGAAGATGTGAGTCATTTACCACTGTTACTCGTGAGATCAGGCGAATATCGGGCGGCTATCCATGTTGATGGTCTCATCGGTAGCCGCGAGATTGTTGTCAAACCGGTAGGGCCCCAGCTCAGTACTTTACGCGGAATATCCGGTGCCACCGTGATGGGTGACGGTAGTGTTGTTTTGATTCTAGATCTCGGTGTGTTGATTCGTCTGTCCAGTCTTGCGCATGAAGAGGCCTTTGCCGAAACAGCAACCGTTGTTGAAGAAGAGATGCCGGTTGAGGTAGAGAAACGCGTACCATTAGTCATGGTAGTCGATGATTCTATTACTGTTCGTAAAGTGACAACCCGACTATTAGAACGAAATAATTTTAAGACTGTATCGGCTAAAGACGGTGTTGATGCGCTCGCCCAACTTCAGGATTATACCCCTGATGTGATGTTGCTTGACGTTGAGATGCCGCGCATGGATGGGTTTGAGTTAGCAACCAATATCCGTAATGATGAAGTCATTCATGATCTACCCATAATTATGATTACCTCACGGACTGGGCAGAAACACCGTGATCGGGCAATGAATATAGGTGTAAATATTTATATGGGTAAACCCTATAGTGAAAGTGAATTATTAGAGAATATTGATAATTTACTTGGACAAAGAGATTAATTGCTCCGTGTATGAGACAGAAACAGAACTGTCTGCAAAGAAGCCCAAACATAATGAAACGGACTCGGCTTTAGAGAATACATTAATGGTGCAAACGGCGTTGAGTGATGTGGCAATTGCAATTGCTTCCGACTCATTACAACAGAGAACGAACCTAAGACGACTTATGTCTCTATCGGGTCTAAATGTCGTTCTCAGTGAGCCATTGACACGATTATTCTTGCGCAAACTGGAATCAACAGAGGCCGATGTATTACTGCTCGACCTACATGATGAATTCGATCATGATGATGATTTGTTGCACGAAGTGCTTGATAAAGTGGAGATACCCATAATCTTCAATGATGTCACAGCTTTGACACTTAATGAGTCAGCTGCGGATTCGAAATGGCATTTTAGTCTTATGCAAAAAATAGCAGATTTGCGTGGAATTGATGACTGGCAATCAGCGGAGTTTGATCAACCAGTATTAGCTGAAGAGGTATCTGGTAACAAAGAAGCTAAATTGCGACCCGATCAAAATCTGGCAACACGGGTATGGGTTTTGGGGGCCTCGTTGGGTGGGCCAGAAGCGTTAAAACGTTTTTTAAAAGCATTACCGAAAGATGTGCAGGCAGGTTTTATAATTACTCAACATCTTGGTGCTAATTTTGTTAGCAAGTTAGCAGAACAGCTTAATCGCTATACCAAACTAAACGTGATGCCACCAGTTGACGGGCACGTATTTCTTGAAGGAGATGTTATCATTACTCCGGTAGGTGAAAGACTTAAAATTAACCCAATAGGAAATATTGAACTGGAACGGTTAACCGTAAACACTACATATACACCATCAATCGATTTGACGATATCCGATATAGCGGATCGCTACGGTGATAAGGCGGGCGCGATAATTTTTAGTGGTATGGGTGATGATGGTAAGCTTGGCTGTGAAAAGTTACATGAAAAAGGTGGCCAAGTTTGGTTACAGTCAAGTGAGAGTTGTGTCATTAGCAGCATGCCTGATAATGTAAAAAAGACATGCGATGTTCAGTTTGTGGGAAATACCGAACAGTTAGCGCGTAAATTAACAGAACACTTACAAACCATTGAGGTGGTTTAAATGTCAGACGTAAAAGACATCGCAGAAGTGGGCGGAGCTGCACTAACACCGAATCAGCGCAAACAGTTTGAAGCGGTGCATAGCCTTTTATTGCCGTTAAATAAAGAAATTCTAATTATGCCCAATGCTGCTGTGGCAGAAATCATTCCGTATACTGAACCAGACAAAGTTAATGATGCACCTGAATGGTTTCTCGGACATTTAAATTGGCGTGATCGCAGAATCCCATTTATATCGTTTGAAATAGCAAGCGATGGTGAACCAGGCAAACTGCACAAGAGTTGCCGGATTGCGGTATTAAATACTTTAAACGGTAATGCTAATTTACCTTATATTGCGGTATTGAGTCAGGGATTACCCAGTCTCCAACTTGTACGGCCTAATAATATTCAGTTTGCAGATGCACCAGTTGAACAACGTCAATCGATTAAGGCCTATGTTAATTTAAACGGAATTGCAGCGATTGTTCCTGATATCGATGAACTTGAATCGCGTATTCTTGGCCTACACAATTAATATTCTTCATAGTTCATAGTTTCAATCAATCTTAATTTGAGTAGTCTCCCCAAATCGTTTGGAGAGCCCCGCAAGCGACGACAGCGGCTGTTTCGGTGCGCAAAGTTCTTGGACCAAGTTTAATTTGTTTAAAATCCTGTTTAATGGCCATATCAATTTCGCTAGGACAAAAACCACCTTCCGGACCGATTAGAATTGATACCGAATCAGTCTGCTCAAGTTGAAATAATGATGTGCTAGCCTCCGGATCAAATACAATTTTATGACCGGCATCATGACTCAGCCAGTTAGCCAAGGGGGTTATCGGATTTAAGACAGGTAAATGCGTGCGCCCGGATTGTTCACAGGCATGAATAATAATACCCAGCCAATGTTGAAGTTTTTTTTGCTGACGATTTTCATCTAACTTTATAACGCTGTATTTAGTCGTCAGCGGTGTGATATGGGTAACACCGACTTCAACGGCCTTTTGGATAGCATAATCCATCCGATCACCTTTGCTCATACCCAGGCCGAGATGCAGGGTGAGAGTCGATTCGGTATTCTCACTCACTACTTTAATGATTTGTACCACTGCTTTTTTATGGGAAGCGATCTCAAGCGTTGCCGCGAAGCTTTTACCTTTGCCATCAAACAAAATTAAATCATCGCCTGATTTAAGCCTTAAAACTTTACAAATATGTGAAGAGGCAGAAGCATCTAAGTCAAGACGATTCTGGCTTTGTTGGGCTGTTGGACAATAAATTCTAGGTATTCGCATTGTTAATGGATTCTTACCAAATAGAGATCTAGAACTGTATACCGTATATTTTAACGATGATGAAGTAATTTTGGTAACTTGATTCTATAAGCCAAGGTTATTCCATATTGTCGTCGTAGTATGGGCCTGGTTTAAAGTATAAAAATGCAAACCGGGTGATCCTGCTTCTAATAGCTGATGACATAAATCAGTAATAACATCTTCACCAAATGCCTTAAGCGATTCCATATCATCCCCAAAGTCTTCGAGACGTTTGCGGATCCAGCGTGGAATTTCAGCACCACACATATCTGAAAAGCGCGCTAATTGCGTGTAATTAGTGATTGGCATGATGCCTGGTACGATAGGAATATTGATATTACGTTTCTCACAGTCATCAATAAACCGAAAATAGGCATCCGGATTAAAAAAATATTGTGTGAGCGCACTATCGGCACCCGCCTCGACTTTACGCTTAAAATTATCCAGATCGGCTTGCGGGCTTTTGGATTGTGGGTGAAATTCAGGATAAGCTGCAACCTCAATATAGAAATCATTATTATATTGTTCGCGGATAAAGCTGACTAATTCATTCGCATAATTAAAATCACCATCATTTAAATTACCGGCCCCCGAAGGCATGTCACCTCGTAGCGCAACAAGATGTTGAATGCCATTACGCTTGTAGGTATCTAAAAGTTCGATAATGGTTTGTTTGCTGGTACCAATACAGGATATGTGTGGCGCTGCGGAATATCCAGATTGCTGGATATCGACGACCGCATCCAGCGTACCTTGTTGTGTGCTACCTCCGGCCCCAAAGGTTACCGAAAAATATTTTGGATTTAACTGGCCTAATTTTTCCCGAACAACTTTTAACTTGGCGACACCTTGTTCCGTGCGTGGCGGAAAAAATTCGAAGCTAAAGGTATGTGGAAATTGTTTTTGAGATTCCATTGGCGGTCCATTTACTTACCACAAAGAATAGAGGGGACACAGAGCAGAATAGACACAAAAATTATTTTGTGTACTCTGTGTCCCCAGTGGTTAGTGTCTAATAACGATAGTGTTCAGGCTTATATGGCCCATCGACAGGAATACCAATGTAATCGGCTTGGTCCTGAGTCATTGTTGTTAACTGAGCACCAATCTTTTGCAGGTGTAAGCGGGCAACTTTTTCATCGAGAATCTTCGGCAATATGTAAACCTTGTTTTCATAGTTGTCGCCATTATTGAATAACTCGATTTGAGCCATGACCTGATTAGTAAAAGAGGCAGACATCACAAAGCTTGGGTGGCCGGTAGCACAACCCAAATTAACCAAGCGACCCTGGGCAAGAATAATAATCTTTTTACCGTCTGGAAAGATTACATGATCGACCTGAGGTTTGATTTCTTCCCATTGGTATTTTTCTAATGAAGCAATATCGATCTCAGAGTCGAAGTGACCAATGTTACAGACAATGGCTTCATCTTTCATGGCAGCCATGTGGTCGTGATTGATCACGCTGACGTTACCCGTTGTAGTCACAAAGATGTCACCAATTTTGCTCGCCTCTTCCATGGTGATAACTCGATAACCTTCCATCGAGGCCTGCAAGGCACAGATAGGGTCGATTTCAGTGACTAGAGTAGTTGCACCCATCCCACGGAAGGCCTGCGCACAACCCTTACCAACATCACCGTAACCTAGCACAACACAAATCTTACCGGCGATCATTACGTCAGTCGCACGTTTGATACCATCGAGTAAAGATTCACGACAGCCATATAAGTTATCAAACTTGGATTTGGTGACCGAGTCATTCACATTCATGGCGGGGAAAAGTAATTCATTATTTTCCATCATCTGGTATAAACGGTGCACACCCGTGGTGGTTTCTTCGGTTACGCCTTTAATGCCATCTGCAATCTTGGTCCATTTATCTTTACTTTTACTTAGCGAGTTTTTTAACGTACTAACAATAACTTTCCATTCTTCGTTATCATCGTCTTTCGCATCCGGGACGCTACCGGCTTTTTCATATTCTTTACCTTTGTGGATTAACAGGGTTGCATCACCGCCATCATCCAGGATCATATTGGGCACACCACCATCCGGCCAGGTTAAGGCTTGCTCGGTACACCACCAGTATTCTTCAAGTGTTTCACCTTTCCATGCGTAGACGGGGACACCGGCGGCGGCAATCGCCGAGGCAGCATGGTCTTGCGTAGAAAAAATATTACAGGAGGCCCAACGGACTTCAGCCCCCAGGTCGACTAAGGTTTCAATCAGTACCGCAGTTTGGATCGTCATATGCAACGAACCGGTAATTCGCGCCCCTTTTAGGGGGAACTTACCCTGGTATTCTTCACGTAATGCCATTAAGCCAGGCATTTCAGTTTCAGCAATGGCAATTTCCTTGCGACCCCAGTCGGCAAGGTTAATATCAGCAACTTTATAGTCGGAGAACGAGTCGATCACCGCATTCATGTGTATTACTCCATGGTTCGGTGAGCGTCGTTATTACAGGTGGATTTGAATTGAGCCTGACGGGATAAACCGTTGCAACGCTCCTCAATTCAACGGTGTGTAGTCTAGTAAAAAATTCTTAAATAGTGAAGGTTATGACCGGTTGTTTTGTAAAATTACCTTGCGAAAACCCTTATTCGGCGCTGACCCGCCGAAAAACAGCGACTAACTCGTTGATTTGTATCGTCTGCTGTTTTTCGGCAAAGCCAGGGGCGCTGTGACGTTGTGTTATGCGACCTTGTTCAGACCAGCGGCATCACGTAACGCATCCGCCTTATCCGTTTTTTCCCAGCTGAATTCAGCTTCTTCGCGACCAAAGTGACCGTAAGCTGCAGTGTTTCGATAGATAGGACGCAATAGATCCAGCATTTTAACCAGACCACCTGCGCGTAGATCAAAATGTTCGCGAACCAATTCAACGATACGAGCTTCATCAACCTTGCCGGTACCAAAGGTTTCAACACTGATTGAAGTCGGTTCGGCAACACCAATCGCATAGGAAACCTGAATTTCACAGCGATCAGCCAGGCCAGCGGCAACAAGATTTTTTGCAACATAACGACCTGCATAGGCTGCAGAGCGATCTACTTTTGAG
>CAMYMO010000415.1 GCA_947259425.1 uncultured Ectothiorhodospiraceae bacterium
GATCATGAGTAACCAGTATCACAGACCGTCCTTCATCACGAGCGATATCATGTAAGACCATCATCACATCCTGACCAGTTTGTGAATCAAGATTGCCGGTTGGCTCATCCGCCAGGATTAAAGGAGGTTGATTGATCAGCGCACGAGCAATGGCGACACGTTGTTTTTCACCACCTGATAAGGTTGACGGCAAAGCATTGCGGCGTTTTTCCAGACCCAGTTTTTCAATTAATTGATCTGAACGTAACTTTGCATTACTTAATTGTTCAGGAATTAATTGCGCCGGAAATAAAATGTTTTCCCGAACCGTTAGCGCCTCTAATAAATTAAACGACTGAAATATAAAACCGATTTTGCGTGCGCGAATCCCTGGCAATACCGATTCATTTGTATTGGATATATCGATATCGTCAATTATTATCTGCCCTGAGGTTGGTGACAATAAGCCACCCAGCATCGACAGTAACGTTGTTTTACCTGACCCTGATGGCCCCATAATCAGCACCAGCTCACCTTGTCTAATGGCAAGTGATATTTCATTGACTGCATGAACCTGGGTATGGCCGCGACCGAACGTTTTGCTTATCTTTTTTGTCGATAAAATGGTCGATGTGGACATATTTACACCTTAAAGGCCGTTAATGGATCAACCCTAGCCACCATTCGAGCAGGAACCAGTGCAGCAATCATTGCGACGATAAATGCTATCATGCTCATTCTGAGCAAAGCTGTTGTGGTGACGGTTAATGTGATTTGAGGAACAAGTTCTGACAACACAGGCAACAGTAATACAGAGATGGTTAACGCAATCACCAATGCCAGACTGGTAATAACAAAGGTCTGCAAGAACACGGCCAGATAAAGTGAACTGTTTTTATACCCTAAGGCCTTGGCAATGGCTAATTCGCGTTTGCGCCTCGCCACTTGTGAATAAGCCGTAAAGGCAATAATCAGCGCTGCCAACACGGCCCCGATTATCGTCATAAATGAAACAATTTCCACGCCCATCAGTAAGGCAATCTGAAAATCATTTTTAATAAACTGCTCATTGGTTATCGAAGAGACTTTATCAATATTTTGTCCGATACGTTTAGCCAACAAACCAATATCCTGACCATCCTCCGCATCAACTAAAATAAAACTCACGGTCCCACTGGTCGAGATTACATCCTCGAGATCAGAAAAATTGACAAAGGCAATTGAATTGGCCATAGAAAAAGTCTCTTCCGAAAAGCCCGTAATGGTAAATTCTTTATCGGCGATCGTTGCTTTGTCACCCAGTTTGATACCCGTTAACTTTGCCATGACTTGAGGTAATATAATCTCACCCAAACCTGTCTGAGATTTTCCGCTTGCCATTGACCAGGGACCGGCACGGGCGTTATCAGGCAGCAGGCCAATCACATACGCAAACCAATTTCGCCCCCCAGACTTTATTACCGTATTGACATACAAAATCGGCGTTGCCTTTTTAACACCAGGCAGTTCTGCAATACGTTTAGCTTTCCAGTCCCACACAAAGCTGGTAGCCATATGCATATTGCTAACGCCCTTTTGCATTACCCAGACATCGGGGTTGGAATTGCGAATATAGGAAACGATTTGGTTTGATTCACCCACGAAAGCCGCGTCCATTACCACAACTAATACAAACGCAAAGGCAACGCCGGTTGAACTGGATACAACCGAGCCTTTTTGACGCCAAAGTGTTTTAATTAGCCAACGAATCATAATTATTCTGCCTGAAAAGCGATTACAGGATCAGTTCGTGCGATCATGCGAAGCGGTAATAAACTGCCAATTAACATCATTAACACGACGCCAAATAAAACTTTTCCCAACCCGTTAAAATTAAGTGTGTCGATGAGATAGACAGGCATATTAAGCTCGATACCTTTACCTGTTAAATAGGCCAGTAATACGCCTAAAGGAAAAGCAAATAAAACCAGAATTGATGTCTGCGTTATGATCCCCTTGGCGATGGATAAAATATTAAAACCCAATGCCTTCATCACGGCAAAATTGCGACGACGCAATCCCACATCGGAATAGATTATTAATCCTATGACCAACATACCGATAATGTAAGCCAAAATGATTAAAACATTCATTATTGGTCCAAATAACTCCTTACCCAAAGCAACGTCATTATCGGCCAGTACCTGGGGTTTGTGGACATCGACCGTCAGCACCTGTTGTTCAATACGTTCAGCCACCTCGTCAAGACTAATGCCCTCTTCCGTTTCGACTAACAAAAAACTAAGCAAAGGGAAGGTACTGATATCCGGTGCTATCTCTGACTCTAAAAATAAGTCAATCATCCCATCGTAGCTGACAAACGCAAACGCACTGAACAGGGCGGAGCTGCCACTGGTTATTCCAGCTACGGTGAATTCGAAATCAGAAATTATCAATGGGTCACCCGGCCTGAGATTAAAACGTTTACTCAGACCAGCATCAATAATCACATCACGCCCATCCTTAATGGGTTTACCTTCTATCAAATGTGTAGGGCCGCCCAAGGTGTCATAGACCATGAGCAATAATGGAGATTTGTTTCCCTCAGGACCATAGATCACCCAGAAACCGGTAATAGGATGCGCCGTTACGACTCCGTCAATGGCTTCCACCTCACTCCGCGTTAGTTGAGGCAGAGATGAACGAACCGCCAGAAAATTCGATACACCACTTTGGGTAAGTATCAATTGCCCTCCCCGGTCCAACACCACCGATTCGGATTGCTTGTAAAGCCCCTGCTCAAAACCACGTAACACCAATATCATTGCGATGGCCGCACTAATGGCCAATACCGTTAGACTAGAACGACCTTTGTCATGCTTTAGTTGTTTTAGGGCCAATATCCACATAAGTAAAGTCAACTAATAAAGTCGTTTGAGACTATTCGGGTTAAAATCGGCGGCACGTAATGGTTTTCGAAACTTGAAATCACTCCAAAGGAGCACTGATGTCTTACCACTTTGGTGATTTTTCATCCTCATTGTATGGGCAAACCAAAACTGATTAAGGTATTGTTTAAAATTATCTGAACGAAGCGTCTTTAGTTTTATATTTTTTTTATTGTAAAAGTCTATTTTCAACAGAAGATAGCGAGCCTTTTCCACCCATATACGTTGTTGACTATAGCCGGAATATTTGTCACCTGGGATACGTTCCAATACATAACAATCAATACCTTCAAGCTTTTCATCTTTTATGTATTTGTAGCGATAACGCTCTACTTCGAAAGAAGCTAAATCTTCATAACTGAATTCACTCCCCATGAAAGGTGCTGCTTTATTACGTGGAGCAATACGCTTAACCCTTTTCAAGGAAGGTAAATATAACCATTGCATATCATTTTGTTTAATATGGGTATGACTTAAAAAACCGGTGCCTTTAACGTCGGCTGGCGAGTCAAAAACAGCCAGCGTCTGATCACCATCCCCATCTGTTTCACGAGTTAAAATGCGTAATTTCCTGGTTTTTTTCTTCCCAGATGTGTTGATCAGGACCATTTCCATACTAGCTGTGTAATTGACAAAACCTTTTTCTCTCGCCTTCATTTCTTGTGCAATTTCTAATCCTTTATCAACTTCTGCCCGTGTATTTGTTGCAAACACCATTGTCAGCATCAACAGACTAAATATCAATTTTTGTTTAAATAACATTATTTTCTCATCGCGCCTCAATATTAAAGATAATGGAAACGTAGCTCTTGTGTCTGCATTCTTTAATGACAAATCTGTTTTTAATAATAATAGTTTTACCATTATTACGATTCCGCCAAATTCACCCGGAATATATATCCGGATGATATCCTTGCTCTTTTATAATCTCAATAATTTTCATCGGTAAATTATGGTGCTCTTCAAATTCTATTAAGAATTCATGCGGTGATTTACTGCTAATCTCCACATCAGTAACCTTCGGAGTATCCAGAAGTAATTGTTTTAATTTTTTCAATTGCTCTACATTAAGATCGTCCTCAATGTATAATTGCACAGTATTCATATAATACTCTCCTTTTAATGATGAGAATGTGTATTTGAATTGTGTTCAAGATTATCTAAAGCCGTCTCTTCGACATAATGAATAAACGCTCTTTTTAATACCTCACCTAATCCTGAAGAAACCTTATTGCCTATCTTTTCTAACTTTTCTTCAATTTGCAGCGTTGTCGCTTCGAGTAAATCGTAAATGATATTTACTCTATCCCCCTTTATTCCGATCTCTTTAATGCCCATCATTTCATGGAGTTCACTTTTAATTTTTTCGGCAACCTCATCCGTTACGGGTTGCTCAAGTTTTAAAGTTCGACGCTTTAGGATTATTTCACCATGTTGTTTAGGGGATGGGATACCCCTTCCACCAATATACAGATGGACATTCATATTAAACCGATCTCGGCATTGCTCCGAACAAAAGTAGAATATTCTACTCTGATACTCAGTGGTAATGCTGTTATTATTATCAATATCCATATGGCAAACTGGACAAAGAGAGGTTTCACCTTGCTTCATACTATCTTGTCCTCGTGATTATCATATACCTATCTGTCAGCCCCCATTCGACACCAGACACATTCACAATCCAGATGACTACATGCCAAATCGTTGCGCAAGCTTTTTACTCTAAGTTTAGCCAAAGGGTATAACAGTGTTTTGAGAAACATAGGATTATATTGTCGATACAGAAATTGGCGTACGTCTGACTGCTTTGCTACGTACTTTATAAACCACTTTAAACCATAATGTCCAAGCAGGCTATAAAATGCCCGGTTAACAATCGATGTTTTTAATCTATCCTTGAGTTCGGCTTGCCACATTGCATCATAATCAGTTCCATCCAGGATGCTCCTGGCTGCTAACACTCCTGAGTTAATTGCATAGCGCATACCAAATCCCCATAGGGTATCTTGAAAACCTGCTTGCTCTCCGATAATTGGCCTGTTACCTGAATAAACGTGTGTTGGGACATAAAAATTCCCCACACCACCATGCTCAACAGGATTTTTCATTTCAAGGCCAACCAACTTTTGGAATGTGATGACGGTTCGTTGTACATAATGTTGTTCATGCTTGAAATTAGTAAACATGCAAGTTTTAACTGTCCCTTTCCCATTCCAAATAAGAAGATAAGCATACCCTCCAGGGGCAAGTTCATCATCACAAATCACCCAGTAACCATCTTCCATATCCGTTTCGAAGTGATACCCAACCGCAATCGCGTCCGCCGCTTTTGGTCCTGTAGCTAATATTGCTGGATAAGGAAGTTGTCTGACACAACTGTTAAAACGTACTTCAACGCCGAGTTGTTGTGCCTGCACCAGCAGAGCGTTATCCAGTGAGCCGGCGTTAGGCCCGCGTTCTACCAAATAAAAGATGGGGATCTTACTACGAATAGGATACTCTTGCCCTGTCCCGTCATACGTCATACCCTGTTTACATGGCAGATAATCAAAGTCAGTTGTGATACCCAAATCTTCCAGTTCCTGCAACACATCCTGTTTAGTGGTCCAATTCTCTAACCCTTGAAGATCACGCTTAAATCGCCAACCGACATTCGGTTTAGCTTCATGGACAATTACTTTTTGCCCGGCGCGAACCAATGTGATGGCGGCCACCAAACCAGCCGGACCAGCACCCGCAATTTGAATAGTATCGTGACTTTGAGTTAACATTTAAATCCTGTTTAATTATATTTTATTCATCACAGAAACACGAAGGATGGCGATAATGAACCGTACTATAGTAGCCAAGCATTTTTTCAATTAATTTTTCAGGGTCGTTTTCATAAATAACTTTGGCACCAGTTTGTTTTTTAAATGAAGTGACCAAATTCGGTAATTGTTCGGTAATACCACCGCTGCCTTCGAGCACACCAATCAATTTTCCTTCATCGTAAGCGATTGCAAACTCGCCGAGTGTTCCTGATTGACCGCCAACAATGATCACCATGTCGCTAGAACGGATATTGGTGACCTCTCTCCCCATAAGACCACTTCCGGTATAAATAATGACATCATAAACATCCGATGGTGAATGATACTTATGTACATGTTCATCAAGGCTTAATGCGGGAGAGATGCCGATTGACATGCCGCCGTTTTCACGGGCACCACGTGCACACTCATAGGGTAATCCTGGACAGGCGCCAGTAATCAAAACATACTGTTTTTGAGCCAGCGCATAACCTAAATCGTAGGCTGTGGTTTTTATACCATCTGGTTCTCCATGATCGGCTGAGCCCATAACGCCTATGGTTAGATGCATACCTGGTGTATTATTGATGTATTTTTGTGGCTGCAAGAGAAATTTTTCTTTGCAATCATTTGAACAAAAATAATATTTACTGCCTTCATGATCGATCATTGCTGCGGCAGCACTTTGCTTTACGGGCATCAGGCAAACGGGATCATAAATCATATTTTATTCTCAATCATTTTATAAAATAAAATTAGACATCAGGTATGAGCAATATCATACTCAAAGGTTACTTCTATCGGCTTATGGGCTTTATCGGGTATGATTTTAACGTCGATTCGGTAAGGTCCTGCCGTTTTTAACGAAAAATAGTTTCCATACATAAATTTTCCGTTCATTTCCATAGCTTCTAATTTCTTGAATGCATCGGGACCAACCCCGATACGGTTATTGACCCGAACCAGCACTGTTGCGTTGTTCACACGTTCGCCTTTTAGACTATCAAAGAGGGCGATAGCAATATGATAACGATGCTGTCCTGTGGGTAACCCGCCATGCATGGAACCCGATTTATGCCCTTCAACCATCTCAGCAGGAAGGAGGCCAATGTATATCGCTAATCCTTCTTTGGTTTGGTAACGCGGAAAAGTTAATGGTGCGCTTGCTTGAGCCATTGAAATAAAAAGAAAAAGGCTCCATACAAACATGAGTTTTATTTTGGAACAGTACTGTATAGCCATAACCTATCTCCTAGAGTCTATAATATCAGGCTTCTTATTGAGCCTCGGGTATCGGACAACAAGTGCTTTCATCGCCAAATTCTTCGTCAGGAATTTCCCCTTTGCGCCAACTTGCCAACGTTGTATTCAATGCATCCGACAATGACTGAGGTGTTAAAAAACCATAAAACCGTAAGAGTCGTTGATTATCTGGCGTAATCAATATATTTGCTGGCACTAGCGTTATACCAAGCTGTTTAGCTAATTTCGGTTGTGCCACCTGATCCACAAGTACAGGGATAAAATTGCTTTCTAATAATTTTCGAATCTCTGGCCTTTCTAACGTTTCTGTCTCGAACTTTCGGCACCATGCACACTTGTCCGAATAAATAAAAACATATAAGGGCAACTGGCGTGCCTTGGCCTCTGAAAATGTGGCAGCAGAATAGTCTCGCCA
>CAMYMO010000416.1 GCA_947259425.1 uncultured Ectothiorhodospiraceae bacterium
AATTCAGTGAAATCGATCTTGAAGAACAGACTAAAGGTATTGAATGCCGTAAAGATAACGGTGTGTTAGATGAAATACCAGGCGCCTATAAAGATATTGATGTCGTGATGGAAAACCAGAGTGATTTAGTCGAGATTGTGCATACCTTGAAGCAAGTCATTTGTGTGAAGGGTTAATAAGAACACTTTTTGTATCTCGATAAATCGTTTAATGGCTTCATGTTAATTCATACTTCTTAATCCATTCTGCTTGTTAACCGCTAGAACAAGAAATATTAGTTATATTCAGTATACGTAAGTTACTTATATAAAATTTTCTTTATATTTCTATGTGTTAACACATGTATTACTGAATCATTTAATTACTATATTATTATAATCGATGTTGTTTTACTTTTTATATTCGATAGATATTTTACTGCTATAATCATTATATAAATACAGAAAGAATAAGAATTTAATTAATCAGTACCTATTGTTTTCACAACACTAATAAACGTTACTATAAATCTAGATAATAAAACATTCGGAGGAGCTAACCATGGTGTACACCAAGAAGTCGCCCGCGTTACTCATCATGGGTCTTATTATGCTGGCTATCTGGTATATGGCAGATAGCGGTATGCTAGCACCCGTTATTGAGCATTTAGCGAATGGCAAAAAATATAAATACAGTTCAGAACTCACCTCTCTACCACTCTATTTCGGTATTTTTTCAGCAATAGTCGGTGCATGGCATTTATTTGGTAGCCACAAAGAAGGCGCGCTTGATTACTATTCTTCGACGATTGCTGGCGGTATTTTTATCCTGTTAATCGCGATGATAGTACGCTGGTTCATTGCCCCTGAAGTCGCCGTCATTAGTACCGGAATGGGTAAGGTCGGTGATACTGGAAAATATATCCATAAATTATTAGGTTTAAACTATGTCGTATTGGGTATTGTCACTGGTATTGTTATCGTTAATGTCTTTAAAGTACCGGAGTGGGCGAAAAACGGTGTGCGTTTATCTCGTCTTGGTTTGAAGACTGGGGTAATCTTACTGGGTACCTTATACAGCGCAGCAGAGTTAACGAACCTGGGCGGTCTTTCTATTGTTATGATCGGCTTTTTTGTGTTGGGCTCGGTTGGCATGGTTTTATGGATCGGTGCTCGGCGTAAGATTCCTAATTCCATGGGAGGAGTGTTATCCGCAGGTATGGGTGTCTGTGGTGTCTCTGCAACGGTTGCGGCTGCGCCAGTCGTGCAAGCTAAATCCGTTGAGATCGCTTATACCATTGGTACCATTTTGTTATGGGGTGTGGGATGTATGTTTATCTTCCCCATCATTGGCAATCTACTCGGTATGACCCATGTACAATTTGGTGCCTGGGCCGGTACCGGTATCCTCAATTCTGCCCAAGTCGCGGGTGCGGCTCTAGCCTATCAACCAGATGGTATCGAAACCTTGAAGGTCGCCGAAATCTTTAACATCACTCGTGTATTGGTTTTGCCGATCATCGTCTTGTGGCTGGCGGTTTGGTATGTGAAGCGAGAAGGCAGTGAAGTGACGGAGAAAATAAACGTGGGGAAAGTCGTCTTCGAGAAATTCCCTGTGTTTGTGCTTGGTTTCATCCTGTTATTTGCCTTATCTACTACCGGTATGTTTGCTCCTGCAAATCACTACAAGGGTAAGTATTTTGGTAATACGGCAGATACAGGTTTTAAAGATAAAAACCTGCTTGATGCGAGTAAAATTGCGGTCTTGCAAGCTGAGTTCGGCAAGATACAACGTGATGATCGTAAGGCTGCGGTTACCGGCTTGATAGAGAATGGTAAGATCATGACCATTGAACACGACGATGCTATTCGTGGTTTGGTCAATTCCAAAGTCTTGTCGAAAGATGCGAATAAGATTCTTAAGAAATCGCATAAAGCCGTTCGCCATACTGCTGCGAAAGTAAAAGCATTCCGTGATTGGATCACCTGGTTATTTGCCTTTGGTCTGGTTGGGCTCGGTATGCAAATCACGGTCGGTGCAATGAAACAAGCCGGTGGACAACCCGCCGTTATTGGTGGCATTGTCGGCTTCGTTAAAGCAGCCCTGTCGTTAGTCGTTGTTATGTTGTTGATCCAGACAACCATTTAATTAAGAGGATTGTTAAAATGGAAAATGAATATGATCGTGGTTCGGCTTTGTCAATCTTTGGCAGTGATCGAAGAGAAGACTTTATGGCATTAGTCTTTGCCTTAGCGATAGCATTTGGAGTACTGATATTCGTATAAAGGCGATAGGTCGTTATTCAATGTCCGCCATATATGGCGGGCATTGAATTTTAAATATTAATTAAAGGGTGTGAGTATGAACGCGGAAATGAATGTATTACTCGCCAGCCACGGGACGCAGGGGGCTATGGCCGCAGAACAGGCAGCGATTGATAATTGCAAGAAAGGAGATCATTTACATCATCTACTTGTCGTCCCGACATTATGGCAGGGGATGACAGGCGATGACTGGCTAAATAATGGCGTCACTCGTGACCGTTATCGACGTTATATTGAATCAGAGCTCTCAAAAGAAGTTGAAGAAACCGTCTCACGGGTTAAACAAAAAGCAGAACAACATGATTTGATTTATACACAACAAGTGGTGGTCGGCGAACCGGAAGACTGTTTGCTTGATGCCAGTAACAAAGAAGAATATAACTTAATCGTGATGGGTTCACACAGGCCAAAGGGTGAGTCGGGTTTGCGATCACGTATGCTGACCAAAAAGCTTACGCGCAAATTAACGACGCCGATTAAAATGGTGCCTCATCCCAATGAATGATATGACCGGTCCGTTGGCAATGGAAGATGCGGCCTGGGCATCGATCCAGACGCCATTGAGTGTCGTTGAACTTCATCAATTCTGTGCCGATATTGAACGACTGTTTCGAATAAACCCGATGCTTGAGTTTAAAAAATGGGAAAATAAGGGAGCGGGTGCTTATTTGATAAGTGCTCTAAATTCGAGTCAGGAAACGTCTTTTGAGTTCGAAACGGAATTTACCGTTTCTAAACTCGATGATGGTTTACAGATTAGCTACAATTCTGGAATTAAGTCCAGTACGGAGATCAAGATCGAAGCCTGTGACTCAGGATCGAAACTGACCATTACAGATCGATATGATCGTCTGCCAGTTGATGAGCGCGAGCAGCATTTAGCGGAAGTCGATAAAAGCATAACCACCTGGGCTGAGTATATACAGCGCTATCTCTTGATGTGGCAACGTTGGTCGGGCTTCGGTTTGTGGCGCTGGTATATGCGCCGGATATGGCAGCCCATGAAACCCAGTGGGCGGCGGATCACCTATATGCTGTTATGGATATCAGTTGTCGAAGTTGCCCTGATCCTATTAGGTGTTGGTATTTATTTCGCTGAATATGCTTGATTTTGGAATTAAACAACCTCTTTTGTCTTAATAAAGCGATAAATAAATAACGAAAAACACTCGTTTCGTTAAAGAATATCCGTGTGCGTCCGAAATTTCTCTTAGGGCACAGTGAAATTATTTCACTGCTTACTAAGAGGCATTCGTATGCGGCAAAAGTTACGTAAGTTATTCAAAAATGAGTTATTTTTACTCAATGGTGTATTTGCGTATGTGGCCTTAACTGCCGTTATCATCACGACATTACAAGTTCCACCGGATGCTATCCTGGATAGTGGCTTGGACGAAGTTATCAAAGTATTCGAGGATTAGGCAGCCGTCTGTACCTGGTTACGCCCAGCATTTTTTGCTGCGTACATGGCATTATCGGCACGTTCGATGATTTCTTCCAATGTACCGTCATTGCTTGTAAATGAAGCGACGCCAAAACTAGCGGTTATCGTTAATTCAAGGTCACCATGTTTAATCGGTGTGTTGGCTAATCTTGCCCGCATTCGTTCTGCGACTTGTTCGGCGTTTGCTTTAGGTGTATCAGGCAATAACAAAATAAACTCTTCACCTCCAATTCGGCCTAATACATCAGAATCACGTAATGTGTCACTGCAAATATGTCCGACGTTTTGCAGGACATGGTCGCCGGTGGCATGGCCATGTGTATCGTTTATCGATTTAAAGTGATCGACATCAATCATCACTATGGAAAGAGGCCGGTTGTAACGTTTCGTTCGGGCAAATTCCTTAGCCGCTTTGTTCATGGTGGCCAGCCGGTTCGGTAATCCGGTTAACATGTCGGTACTGGCTAACATCTCAAGACGTGATTCCAGCATTTTATGTTCGGTCAGATCACGCTCAATAGCGGCAAAATAGGCGATCTGGCCCTGGTCATTTTTTATTGGGACAATATTGATGTCCATCCAAACAGCTTGTTCACTTTTGGTATAGTTGAGAATCTGAGTGCGAATTCGTTTCCCGGCGGACATCGCTTCTCTAATTTTTAAACGGGTGTCTTTGTCTGTATCGGGGCCTTGCAGGACGCTTGGGTTTTTACCGACGACTTCTTCTGATGTATAACCCATGAGTTTTTCAAAAGCCGGGTTTACGTAGACAATAAACGGACCGCCATCATCTAATGGTGTAGAGTCCATGACCATAATAACGTCGTTGGTATTTTCAACCAGACTTTTAAAAACATTCTCAAAAATCATGCTATTACCTATCCTTAGCGTTACAACTCAAATACATCTCTATTGTTGTTAATTAAAGACTAGAATCGGCGCATGTGAAGGATATTTTAGTCACAATATTGAAAGCTGGAGCGGGGTCACATTGAATATTTGAAGTTCAACCAATTGTCTGAGTATTTTGTTATCTGGATCACAGATTTTTATCAAATTACGGGCAATAAAAAACCCCGCAACCGATACAGGAAGCGAGGTTTTTATCAGCGTAAAACTTACGACTGTGCGGCGGCAGGACCTGTGTAACTTGCACTACCGAAGCCAAGGATAGGTATGAATATAAATCCAAGTAAGAAAATTCCAATACCGAAGCCGGCACCTTTACCAAAGCTCTTTGCCAGATCGATACAAATTATTATGAATATGACCAGGCTAACGATTGGAATCAGTAATAAAATAATCCACCAAATAGGACGCCCACAAATTTGCAGCCAAACGATGATGTTGTAGATTGGAATAATGGCTGCCCAACCAGGTTGACCTGCTTTAGAAAACGTTTTCCACATGCCAATAATGGTGAGTAATATAATCGCCAAATAAACAAGCATGATAATGCCCATGCCTCCAGCGGCTGCCCCATTTGCAAGTTCTTGATCCATTACTTCTCTCCTCATGATTTTGTTTTAAGTTCTGTGCAGAATTGTAACCAACTTTTCTGCTCTAGTGGGATTTTTGTTTAATAAAATTAATTACTAATATTCGAATAAACCAATTTTGGGTGCGAATATATGTTGGTGAAAATTGACTAGAATACAGCCATTTAAGGCATAAATATAGTAAGGTAATTATAAATTCAAGCTATAATTTTCTCAGCTATGGACGTATCTTAAACAAATGATACCGCTTTTAACATTTGGACTCAGATGGGGAGTTGTATTATTCGTTCGATTGAATAATTGGAAAGCTCAACCTGAATTCAGCACCGGGTTGATGGTTAACCACATCAATCTCACCCTGCATGGCTTGAGTGATCTGATGTACCAGGGCAAGACCAATACCGGTTCCGACCGTATTTCGGGTAAGCTCATTTTCTGTTCGATAAAATAGAGTAAAAATCTTTTTCAGTTGGTCTTTAGCAATGCCGGGGCCATAATCGCGGATACTGATCACGAGCGTATCATTATTTTGCAACTGACAATCAATATCGATGACCTTGTTGTCGGCTTTACTGGCGAACTTAATTCCATTGTCTACCAGGTTAATAATGATTTGAGTGAAATGGTCTAAGTCAATATTAAGTTTTAAATCTTTAGCTGCCTGATCACAATTTAAATTTAATTTAAACTCGTTACGTTCAACTTGTGAGGTCACTTTTGACCGAATCGTATCGACCAGTTCAGCTACGCTGACCGGGTTAAGTTCAAGTTCAAATTCATTTCTTGTCATCCGAGCCAATTGTAAAATATTCTGGATGAGCCGTGATAAACGTTCACTCTCATAATAGATATAATCATAATAGGATTTTTTCTTTTCTTCGCTGGCCCAGCCCTCACGCAACATTTCACCATACATTCTTATTGAGGTGAGGGGGGTCTTGAGTTCATGACTTACTGAGGAAACAAAATCCTGTTGCTGACGGGCTAAGCGAATTTGTCGCAAGCCCAGTCGATAGATAAGAAAAAAACCACCGCATAAGATGATAAACAAAACCAATGTAGTCCAGGTAATAATTTTTCCACCGGGGCCGGTAGGAAGTTGGTTGAGTATAAAAATTAATTCAACATCATTCAACGGTGATGATAAGCGGGTTCGATATAAAAGAGAGCCCTCTAATTGTCCGGCATTAGACAAATAGCGAGAATGACCATCCGATCGAAATACAGTAAATACATCATTATTATAAGCAATAGCCAAATCGCTAGCTTCATAGATAGAGGTCGCAACAAAAAGCGGCTGGATAGTATTTTTTAAAAAATCTTCAGAATTGACCAATATACCTTGTATATAGCGATGTTTATTACGCCAAACCTTTCGATATAATACGAATTGACCACTCTCCAATAAACTGAATTCAAACGGATCGATCTCGCTTTCAAAGATATCCAGCTTGATGGGTGTATTAGTTTGGTTTGCACCTACTCGACCGGTGAGTCCTTGCTGGAGACGTTGATCAGGTAGAACGGTTTTTTCTGTACGTTTACTCGCACGTTTTTTCCATTGTTTTGATAATTCGCGTTTCTTGTTGAGTTTGGCTTCTTTGCGCCGTTGGCGTTCTTTTTGCTCTTTGTCGTATTTTTCTTCGAGCACAATTTCATCGACCTTACCTAAGGAGTAATCGGATTTACCTTTTTGAAACTTTTTTACGGATTTAGATTTACTATCTTTTGACAGGCTATCAAAAGCAGAATAAGAGTTTTGTCTGGTTCCAGTTAGTGGTGATTTACTTGATGGAGGCGCAATGGCTTTGGGATCACTTAGTTTTGGTTTATTCGATTCATATTCTTCGGCCGGTGCAGCTGCGGCGACTTCGGCTGTTGAGTCGGAAGCAATTACTTTTCCTTCCTCCGAACTACGTGCAGTTAACGTGCTATCGCCTTCATTCGAGTCTATTCGGGAAACGACAGGTGCTGGCTCAGGAGCTGGTTCTGATTTAGGTTTTACTCTAGATGGTGGTTTGCGAGGGACTTCTTCCTTGGCGGAAAGTAAATCTTTGTCCCTGAAGCGAGCCTGTCTATCGACTGGAATTAGCTGATTTTCTTTTAGGATAT
>CAMYMO010000417.1 GCA_947259425.1 uncultured Ectothiorhodospiraceae bacterium
TTGTTTTTATCTTTGCATACGGAATATATAAAAAATCAAGGACCGCAGCAATTTTACTATTTTTATATTTCATTTTTTCAAAAATATACATTAGCCTTGAAACAGGGAAAGTAACAGGGATTGCAATGGCACTGGTTTTTCTATATTTTTATGGAAAAGCAATTCAAGGTACATTTGCGTATCATAGAATTAAAAAATCAGAAAACCCAAACTATAAGCCAACTGGAAAGTGGGTTTACTTTATCGGTATACCCACCTTGATTATATTCTTAGGGATTATTGGTGTAGGTGTCCTGACTATGACTCCTATGATGCCTGCAACTAAAGTTCAAACGGGAGCGCAAATGTTTCAAAGCAACATTGAGACTCTTGTTTCAGAAAATATCATATCCAAAGAGGATAACATTGAGTATTTTTATTCAGGTGGATTCTCGTCAATATTAGAAGGTGGTTCAATTTTAACTAATGATCGAGTAATACTATATATAACAACTGAGGAACATGAGTTACAGGTGTATGAATTATTTTTCGAAGAAATTGCTTCAGTAGAATTAGTTCAACAGGGAGACTTTATGACCAACAGTGTTTACCGGATAACTTCACATCAATCAGATGCATGGTTGCAAATAGGGCTCTCAACTGAAGGAAAAGGTGATATAAAGTTTATTGAAACTCTAAAGACAAAAATAGAAAATATAACCAATACTACTTCTGAAAAAACGGATATATAGAAAATGGCAAAGTGCTTGAGTTTATTGATAGTACAGCTGAACGAGTATTATTTTGTCTAAAGTCAAGAAACGACTCAAAGTAGTCATTTATAAGTTAGGGAAACTTTAAGTAGTCGTTGTTAAATTAACATATAATATATAAAAAGGTTGTTATTTTGAATCAACATACAGAATTTATGAAAAAGAGTGCGGAAGAACGTATTGATATAATCAAGAATGCTTTTGCTGAAGCATCCCTTGCTGCCGAGAGTCACGAGACTGGCACAGTACACGAAGACCCTACTATGGAAAATATATTGCGTGTGCTAGCTCCTGAAATGTTTATGGAAATATCCAAAGTGAAAATCGATAAGTCAAATCTTCGCAATGTGGTCGATTTTTACAGTGAAGTGTGGAATAAGTTTTCTGAATTGGCAAAAACGAATAAAAAGATCTCATGCATCAATGTGGCTGATTACAGTGATAAATGCATGGTTATGATCAGTTCGGCTTATTTAAAAGAGACTTATTACTATAGTCATGAGAAAGATTTAGAAGAAGGACATATTAGTAAGGACTGTCTAATGCAATTCCAAACCTTGCTAGAAGAGCACAGTGATGATTTTCGCTTTATGCCCGTTGAAGACGATGAGTTTGAGGTAGCGGGTTTTGTGTTGCCGATTAAATTATTTGATGCGGTGAAAGAGTATCAAAAGTAGGACTGGAAGGAAAACGAGGCCAGGTCTTCCAATACTAGAGACCAATAGGGTCAGACTCCATTGCTCTTGACACCTGAGCCTGCTGAGACCTATTCTACACTGGATATTCGCCACGCTATAAAATACATTCATATCATCACTGCAGCAATGGATAGCGCAATACGACATGATCTTATGTAAGCACGCCAATCGTTTCCGATTATTGTACATACTAGGGTTGTTGGTATTAACGCACAGCGTCTTCGCCGTTACACCGCAACCGAATTATCAACAACTCATTACAGATCTTAACCAGCTTCGTCAGCGTCACCATACTCCGGCTTATGCCGTCCATATTGTCTCAGGCACTAAATCATTATTTTTACACGCCGAGGGTTTGAGTGATCGTCGAACCAACAAGCAAGCGACGGTTGATACCGTGTTTCGTGTTGGCTCGATAACGAAAAGTTTTACTGCGCTGGCCTTGTTGCAATTACAGGCGCAAGGCAAAGTTAAATTATCTGATCCGGTGAGGTTACACCTGGCCGATGCGCCTATTGATAATGCCTGGCAAAAAACGAACCCCGTGACACTGGAACAATTAATGGAACATACCTCTGGCTTGCTGGATTTATCTAAAACCGAATTTGATCATAGTGATCCCACACCCCTGACCTTACGCGAGGGCTTATATTATGGTGAGCCCAGGAAAATAGTTTGGCAACCAGGATTGTTTTCCTCTTATACCAATGCAGGGGCAGGGTATGTGGCCTATGTCCTGCAGAAAATAACCAACACAAGCTACGAAGAATACCTTCGACAAAATATTTTTTTACCCCTCAACATGCATCAGGCGAGTGTGACCTTAACGAAAAATACAAAACAAAAATTGGCGACCGGTTATGATATCGATGGTAAAACGGTCATTCCTTATTGGCATATGATTATGCGGCCGTTTGCCGGGATCAATACAACACCTCGCGAAATGGGCAGCATGGTACAAATGCTGATGAATTACGGACGTTATAACGGGCGGCAAATCGTGAGCCCGGAGGCCGTTTTACGGATGGAGCAACCCATAACCAGCCTGGCCGCGCGTTCGGGTTTAGGTTATGGCTATGGACTGGGTAGTGATCAATATGTCAGTCAGGGACACCTGTTTCATGGGCATGGCGGTGATGGCGATGGTTATCTGGCAAAGTATGCCTACAATCGAAAACTTGATCGTGGCTATTTTTTGGTAATCAATGCATTTCAGAATCGAGCGATCAATCAAATGAAACGCGTTATTGAAAAATTTATCAGCCAAGGTCATCCCGCCCCAAAGCCTGCTCAAAAAACGTTGCCTGAAAAAGTATTAGCACAGTATGAAGGCACCTTTCAGAAACAGACTTATCGATTCCCATGGTCAAAAAATGATTCGACCGATGACAAACTCAGCGTGGTGTATGACAACGGTAAACTTATCTTACGCCAGGATGGCACTGATGATGAATTAGTACCGGTCAACACGCATCATTTTAGGTTTAAAGATGAGCCGGTTGCGACCATGGCGTTTATTAAACATAGTGGTGAACTCTATTTTGTCGGTGATGTCGGTAATTACCGTCGGGTGCATACGTCTATCTCGAAATAAGTAAATCAGAAATTAGCTAGCTCGATTAATTACTTAATTGGATCAGGTTTGCGTTAACACATTTCAAGAGACGAGATGTTTTTCTATGTCGAGTGCGCCATGAAACACACCTAATATATCGATTTGATCATTACTTTTTATTAAATAGGTTATGCGATAGTGGTCATATAATAAAATACGAATATCTAAACCTGATTCGTGATTATATCGATATCCAAGGTTTGGATTTTGTTCTAGGAGTTGGGCCTTGTCATATATGCCGTTAATGACATTGGCCGCAGCGATTGCATTATCAAGTGCGATGTAGTCAAATATTTCTTTTAGCCAAAATTCTGATTGGTTCGTCCAAGTTATTGTTGCCATTGTTTAATACGACTTTCCATGTCTTTGTTTGAGATGGTACGTTCTTGTTTTGAGTCTTCCAGACCCTTATCAACCATGCGTTTAAAAGCAAGTTCTCGAAGCAGTTCATCATAAGTGCTATCTTCTGGTTGACTATCAAGTATTTGTTTTATTTGATCTTTTGCAGTTGACATATTAATTCCAATGCAATGTGTTTAAAAACCAATTATAGCAGAAAATGATACTGGATATATTCGTAAAAGTAATAGGTTATAGACCACATTTTTAAGTTTAACGAGAGAAGTTTATTGTGGTCTGTCCATTTTTGCCTAAAACTGCACTGGCTGAAGAGGCGCAACCACAACAACCGTATTTAAAAGAGCAAAAGCTCGGGCGCAATGATCCCTGTCTATGTGGCAGTGGTAAAAAGTACAAGAAATGTTGTTTACAATAATTACTTTCTGATTTGCCAAAGAGTAAATAGAAACAGCTTGTAGCAAAAATAAAGGCCCTGGTTAATTAACCAGGGCCTTTGTATTGGTGGAGGCGGCGGGAATCGAACCCGCGTCCGTAAGTCCTCTGCCATCGGCTCTACATGCTTATCCCGTTCTTTAATTTAACTGGCGACTGCCCAACAGGCGGGGATCATCGACAGCGATTCCGTTAAGTTTTAACGAATCCACCCCGGACGTGTTTCATCGCGATCTTATATGGGATGACTCCGGTTATCTGCGCGTATAAGCACACCTCAGGCCGAAGGCTTTACACTGGTTATTAAGCAGCTAAAGCGTAGTTGTCGTCGTTTGCAACTATAATTTTGCAAAAGGATTTACGAGGATCTTGCACCTCGGCATGCACCTCCGGTTTTGTAACCCGCGTCGAAGCCAGGTCGCCCCCTTTTTGAAATGTGAGCTATTGCGCTCGATCTGGCCGCGTTGAAAAATCATTTTTATTCGTCACATACCGATGTATGCTCCTCTTAAAAAAGATTTTTCGCCTTGCCAGCTCTTCGCTCATTCACTTCAGAACCGCCTATGGCGTTTCATCAAGTATTTCCGGAACTCGCTTTCGCTCGTTCTGGTCACGCTCACAATTCAAAAAGTATCATTGTGAGCATGGCTCAGCATTTCATATCTGGGATAAGTCTTCTTACAAAAACTTGTCGGAGATAGGTTCTTAATATAGCCGATTTGGTGGGTTTTCAACAGCGTTTTAATTCGACTTCATGATACGGGCCTTTTCACGTCCCCAGTCACGACTCTTTTCGGTTGCTCGTTTGTCGTGCTGTTTCTTTCCTTTCGCCAGCGCAATCTCGATTTTCGCGCGTCCGCGTACCCAATACATCGCGGTGGGCACTATTGAATAGCCTTTGCGCTCGACGGCGCCGATCAATTTGTTCAATTCCTGGCGGTGTAATAGCAATTTACGGGTACGGGTTTGGTCCGGTGTGATATGAGTCGATGCGGTTTGTAATGGCGTAATCAACGTGCCAAATAAATAGGCTTCGCCTTTGTCTAACAGGATGTAACTGTCCCTTAAATTCACGCGACCTTCGCGTAAACTCTTCACTTCCCAACCCTGAAGCGCGATTCCCGCCTCAAATTTATCTTCCAACAAATAATCGTGGCGTGCCTTCTTGTTCAAGGTGATGGTGTTGGATTTTGTGTCTTTTTTCTTCTTTTTTGCCATTTGCGCAGTATAAACGATACTGGTCGCATAAATGAAAAATAACTCTGTCAAGAGGCTTTTGCCCTTGAGCGTACGGTCGTTTTCTCGCACAATTTGGCGATAACAATAATGATCGTGCAGGAGAAGGGGATGCCGCCAAAAACATCGGTTCATGGTACCTGGTCGACGCGCTGGGCCTTTATCCTAGCAGCTACCGGTTCGGCAGTCGGGCTGGGTAACATCTGGAAGTTTCCTTACATTACGGGCGAAAATGGTGGGGGCGCTTTTGTCCTGGTCTATTTATTCTGTATTGCCCTGATCGGAATTCCGATCATGATGTCCGAAATTATGTTGGGTCGCCGAGGTCGACAAAGCCCGGTGAACACGATGCACACGCTGGCGATTGAGTCCGGTCACCATCCGGCCTGGAAATACCTCGGCATCATGGGGGTGTTAGCCGGCTTCTTGATTTTATCCTATTACAGTGTGATTGCCGGTTGGGCGC
This sequence comes from uncultured Ectothiorhodospiraceae bacterium, assembly GCA_947259425.1. Taxonomy (GTDB): domain Bacteria; phylum Pseudomonadota; class Gammaproteobacteria; order UBA6429; family Thiohalophilaceae; genus SZUA-24. Next base: position 5,560 of record CAMYMO010000417.1, read on the forward strand.
TTGAGTATCTAACCAAGGCCTCAAGTGGTGACTTTGCGGGCCAGACACCGGATGGCATCAAAACGCTTTTTAGCAATTTTATCGACGATCCCAAACACCTGCTTTTGTGGCATACCATTTTTATGGTGATGACCTTTATAGTGGTCGCGCGTGGTGTCCGTGGCGGACTTGAAGTGGCGGTGAAGTTTTTAATGCCAGCGCTATTAGTCTTATTGATCATTCTCGTCGGTTATTCAATGAATACGAATGGTTTCGGTGAAGCGGTCGAATATTTGTTTAAACCTGATTTCTCATCACTCGGCTGGGGCTCGGTGTTAACCGCGATGGGGCATGCCTTTTTTACCTTAAGCTTGGGGATGGGGGCGATTATGGTCTATGGATCGTACTTGCCTAAGGATGCGTCGATTTCGAAAACGACCTTTACCATTGCCGCAGCGGATACTGGGGTGGCTTTATTGGCCGGTTTAGCCATCTTCCCGCTGGTGATAGCAAATAATCTGGAAGCGGGTTCCGGCCCGGGTCTGATCTTTGTGACTTTGCCATTAGCCTTTGGTCAAATGCCTTATGGAACATTGTTTGGCAGCTTATTCTTTTTACTGTTGTCATTTGCGGCCTGGACGTCTGCGATTTCACTATTAGAACCGGCGGTTACCTGGTTAGTGGAAAACAAAAACATGAAGCGGGTCACCGCGACCATGACCGCCGGGATAACGACCTGGGCCGTTGGAATTTTAACCGTATTCTCATTTCAGGATGGTTCACCAATAAAGTTTCCATTTAATTTTGTCGGTGAGAAAAAAGAAAATGGTATTTTCGATTTACTGGATATTTTAACCGCAAATATCATGCTCCCGGTGGGTGGGATTTTGATTGCGGTCTTTGCCGGTTGGATTATGAGTCGGGAAGCCAGTCGTGATGAGCTTGAAATGGGCGAAGGGAATGCCTATAAAACATGGAGGGTACTCACGAGGTTTATTGCGCCAGCGCTGGTTTGTATTGTGATATTGCAATTATTTGGCCTGCTTGATCCGATCTTTGCCTTGTTTGCGCCGATCATCGATTTATTTAGTAAGTAGTTTAATGTGAAAAAGATTCAGAAAAGTGCACTGGTGACCTATTCGCCAGAACAGATGTTTATATTAGTGGACGATATTGATGCCTATGCCGATTTTTTACCGTGGTGTAGTAATAGTCAGGTGATTGAACGCAATGACGAGTTTGTGAAAGGTAATTTAGAGATTAGCTATAGCCAACTCAATAAAGCCTTTGTGACCAAAAATATCAACACCCCTCATTCCCAAATCGAAATGCAACTTGTTGAAGGGCCGTTTAAACATCTGCTGGGTCTGTGGTCGTTTAATGCGTTAGGCTCAGACGGCTGTAAGATTGAATTACAGATGGAGTTTGAGTTTAGCAGCAGACTGGTTGATATGACCGTCGGGCCGGTGTTTGGTAAATTGGCCAATTCGTTAGTGGATGCCTTTACCGAACGCGCTAAGTCGATTTACGGATAATGATGATGGTTGAAGCAAAAAAAATAAACATCGAAGTGGCCTATGCCTTACCCGAAGAGCAGGTGATTATTCCGCTGCAGGTTAATGTGGGTACGACGATTGTCCAGGCCATTGAGTTGTCCGGTGTGCTAGAGCAATTTAATGATATTGACCTGGCTACCAGTAAAGTTGGGATTTTTGGTAAAGCTGAAAAACCGGATACTGAATTGCGGGATAAGGATCGGGTTGAGATCTATCGGCCTTTGATTGCCGATCCTAAAGAATCACGTCGTAAACGTGCCGAC
>CAMYMO010000418.1 GCA_947259425.1 uncultured Ectothiorhodospiraceae bacterium
CACGCTTAGCCTACAATGTTAGCTTTATAAATATGACCAGTAATAACGCCAGATTAATACTTTATGTTTTAGTCTCAATGTCTATGCTAATGGGAATATATGAAACCTATCTTTTTAGCAAAGAACTAGAAGTATCAAGGGCATTAAATTATGTATGGGGGTTTGTATTCCTTATTTTACTAGCGTTATGGGTTAGCGAAGATAGCAAGTCATACTCTAATATTTATCGACCATACGAATATGGGTATTTAGTGTTTTTATTTTATATTGTGTATATACCGTACTATTTGATTAAAACCAGAGGTTATTTAAAGGCAGCAGGGTATCTTTTTGTCATCTTTTTATTGCTCAATATTTCCTGGTTATTACAATGGCCAATTTACTGGCTAAACTCATAAATTGCTATATAGCAACGCCCGTTCCTCGCGCGAGTTTGATTGAGCGCATATTATTCTGGACAATTAAATACTATTATATATAGCATCTCTATTATTCATGGGTAAACAATATGCGTGCTGTTTTCGTGCTGATTACAACACTCCTTGCCTTGCCGGTCATGGCTGGGCCACCGCAAGGTTACCCATTCAAGTCGTTTGACAAAGCGCTGCAACAAGCAAAGACCGAAAACAAACCACTATTTGTTTATTTTGGGCGTTATGGGTGTGGCTATTGTGAAAAAACCAATAAGGAAGCCTTTTCCGATAAACAGGTACGCGAAGCTTATCGCAAGCACTATGTATTGGCCTATGTGGATTCGGAAAGTGGTAAGCGCCTACGCTTACCCAGTGGCGAGCGAGTGACCGAGCGTGAGGTGGGTACTCGTTACAATGCCTTTGTCACTCCCGTGTTTACCTTTATGACCGCCGATGGCAAACCGCTGTTACGACTCGTGGGTGTGCAACGTATCAAGGATTTGCGTGAGGCAGACAACAAAGTGCAACAGTTACTGACCAAAGCGGGCACTCCATGAGACAGCAAATAGCATGGCCTGGATTACTGCTTGGCCTGCTGCTTAACGCCGGCCCTCTATATGTTCAGGCCGAACCCTGGGAATTTGCTGAACCGCTCGTGGTTACATCGACAACGGGTGAGAAGATCTTTCATCACCTTGAATCGTCTGGCCGACATAATATCGCTAGTTCCGCCGCTACGGTTGCCGTGGCATGGGAGGATAATCGTGACGGTACGCCGCGGATATACCTGGCGCGTAAGGGCCGAAACAAACAAATCTTTTCGAACGAGGTTAAAATCAGTGGTGGTGGCGAAGCTTACGAGCCGTCGTTGTTGGCACTGAACAATGATCGGTTTGTGCTGGCCTGGGAAGAGGATGCCCGAATTCATATGCGTGTCATTTCCCCAACCAAGCTGGGGCCGGTTATCACCCTGGGTGAAGGCGAGGCCATGCAGGCCAGTCTCGCCCGTCATGATCAACAATTATTGCTTGTGTATTCCCAACGTAAAGGCCGTTATGGTCGTATCTGGATGCAACACATCGAGATTGATGGGTTGAGATTAGACTTAAAACAAAGCTGTGCAGTGGATGCCGAGCCTGTGCGAGACGAACAACTCTACCCCAGCGTTGCCAGCCTTGCGGATCGCATTATTGTCGCCTGGGAGGACCGCCGCCCGGGACATACCATCATCATGGCGGCGCAAAGTGATGATCAAAAGTCCTGCCGCTTTCGCTCACCGCAACGGATCAGCGAAGCACCGGCAGGCCAGAATGCCGCTTACGGTAAGGGACATGGTGTCTCGCGGGTAACACTCGCTCGCTACGGTGCCGGACAAGTGCTCGCCGCCTGGGCAGACAAACGTGACTATCGTGAGGGTTATGATATTTATGCCGCACGTTATCAGCCAGCCAACAAACAATTATTCGGCTCTAATTTCAAAGTGCAAGACAGTTTTGGCGGTATTGCCCAGCAGTGGCATGCGACGGTGGCTGGCGATCATTCTGGCCGACTGGTGGTCGGCTGGGATGATAAGCGTGATGGTGATGCCAATATCATGCTGAGTTGGCCCGAAGGTGATGGCTGGAGTGATGACTTTGCGGTGCCGGGTGCAGATGGTACCGGAGAACAAAACCATCCTACCCTCAGTCTGGACCGGGAAGGCAACCTGCACCTGGCCTGGATCGAACGCACAACGATCGATGGACCGACCCGAGTGCACTATTTGTTCGGCAAGGTTATTAAGTAATGACACCATAAAAAATAGGCATCAAAGGACTCCATCTGGAACGTAAAAAATTGCGACAATCTGAATTCGAATACGATTTATTCGCTACATCAGCTATTACGGAGAGTTTTATAAAAATCTGACTAGCGAACCTCTTCAATTAATTAGTACCTTAATTTTATTCTATCGCCTGGCTCTGTAAGTAATCATCATAGCGACCACTGAAGTTCACGACACCATCGGTTTTCATTTCAATAATACGTGTCGCCAATGACGAGACAAATTCCCGGTCATGACTGACAAAGATCAAGGTACCTTCGAACTTTTCCAATGCCATATTCAACGACTCAATGGATTCCATGTCCAGGTGATCGGTCGGTTCGTCCATTATTAAAATATTCGGGCGTTGCAGTATTAATTTTCCAAACAACATGCGGGCCTGCTCACCACCGGAAAGAACGTCGACCGTTTTATTGATATCGTCTTGTGAAAATAACAGTCGCCCCAATGTACCGCGAATCACTTGCTCATCATCTTCGGGTTTACCCCATTGTGACATCCAGTCAAACAGGTTCATTTTGCTATTAAACTCTGCTGCATGATCCTGGGCGAAATAGCCGACGTTGGCATTTTCAGACCATTTTGCCTCACCATTCTTCGCTGGCATCTCACCAAACAAAGTGCGCAGTAAAGTCGTTTTACCGATACCATTCGGGCCTATGATCGCGACGCGCTCGCCAACCTCAACCATCATATTGATGTCGTTAAACAACAGTTCATCGTCATAGCCATTGCCAAGGTTTTCGACTTCTAACGCCAGACGAAATAATTTCTTCTCCTGTTCAAAACGGATAAATGGGTTTTGACGACTCGAAGGTTTAATGTCATCCAGTTGAATCTTATCGATCTGCCGTGCGCGTGAGGTGGCCTGCTTGGCTTTAGAGGCGTTGGCCGAAAAACGTCTGACAAAATCCTGCAATTCAGAAATTTGCGCTTTTTTCTTGGCATTATCGGCATACATACGTTCACGGGCCTGCACTGAGGCCAGCATATATTGATCGTAATTGCCTGGATATAAACGGAGTTCGCCATAATCCAGATCGGCGATGTGTGTACAGACACTGTTTAAGAAGTGACGATCATGCGAGATGATGATCATGGTGCTATTGCGTTGATTCAAGATATCTTCGAGCCAGCGAATGGTATTAATGTCCAGGCCGTTGGTTGGTTCATCTAATAACATGATGTCCGGGTCAGCGAATAAGGCCTGGGCTAATAACACCCTTAATTTCCAACCGGGGGCTACGGCACTCATTGGCCCGCTATGTTGTTCACTCGGGATATCCAGGCCCAGCAATAATTCGCCCGCACGTGACTCTGCAGTATAGCCATCCATTTCAGCAAAGGTGACTTCCAGCTCAGCGACCTTCATGCCGTCAGCCTCGCTCATTTCCGGCAGTGAATAAATGCGATCGCGCTCGGCCTTCACCTCCCAAAGCTCAGCGTGGCCCATAATGACCGTGTCAATCACCGAATATTCTTCGTAAGCGAATTGGTCCTGCTTTAACTTACCAATGCGTTCATTCACGTCGAGGCTGACATTACCCGAGGTGGCCTCAAGGTCATTGCCTAAAATCTTCATGAAGGTTGACTTGCCACAACCGTTCGCGCCGATTAATCCATAGCGATTTCCCTCGCCAAATTTGGTAGAGATGTTTTCAAACAAGGGCTTAGCCCCAAATTGCATGGTTACATTAGCAGTCGATATCAAAATAGCACCCTGGATTCATCATATTAAGTGAGCAAAATTGGCGGCGATTCTAACAGAAACCACAAGAATCTGCTCATCTAAACAGCACGGTTAATTCTGCGGGTCAACTCATTCGCTAAGCTTAGAAAATAGGTAGTAACGAACGCGGTGCTCTTATAATATGGATTCCCCTCTCCAGGGGAATGACTGCTAAGGAAAAGGGGAATGACTACTAAGGAGAGGGGTAATGACTGCTAAGGAAAAGGGGAATGACTGCTAAGGAGAGGGGTAATGACTGCTAAGGAAAGGGGGAATGACTGCTAAGGAAAGGGGGAATGACTGCTAAGGAAAGGGGGAATGACTGCTAAGGAAAGGGGGAATGACTGCTAAGGAAAGGGGGAATGACTGCTAAGGAGAGGGAATGACTAAAGGAGAAGCTACACTTGAAACTACTGGTACGTAATCTTGCTCGTTCAACCACCGTTGACGAGCTTCGTGAGTTATTTGAAAGCTATGGCGCGGTCCAATCCTGTAACCTGGTGATGGATGAGAAAAGCGGAGGCTCCAAAGGCTTTGGTTTTGTGGTTATGCCGAAAGTGGGTAATGCCAAGGCCGCGATGAAAAATCTCAATGGCTCTGAGCTCGCTGGAAATAAAATCCGCGTCAAAAAGGCAGAACCGAAGCCTGATGATACGGAAAGTAATGAAGCGGATGACTGAAACCCGTAATCAAGATCCATTGCATGGCATTACCCTAAAAATGATCGTGACCCAATTGGAAGAGACATATGGCTGGCAGGAATTAGGACGACGAATCAAGATTAAATGTTTTACCAATGACCCTAGTCTTTCATCCTGTCTTAAATTTTTACGCAAAACCCCATGGGCACGCGAGAAGGTTGAAGCACTCTACTTAGAGACTAAACAACGCGCTAGTTAGGTTCACACTCAACCGCTGCACAACGACCGAGCAGCATATTTATAAATGTTTTTCGTACTGCCGTATCTCTGTTGCGAAAGAATTTATAATTGGCATGTTGTTGTGGGTTGCTTTGGTCAATCACAATTCCCCACAATGGTTTAGTGCTGTTGGCCAACATGCTATAACGTACATCAGCCAACACTTGCTCCTGCGTTGGGTCAAAGGCGACATAGTTATCCGAAAACGAGATAAAACGCAGGATATCGTTAAATAACGTTGAATCCGTCGCTAAGTTTGGGAAAGATGAATTCAGATCAAGCTGTTGAACCGAGTCACCTTCAAAAACTAAGTTATCTGAAAAAAAACTGACTCGCACCGCATCCACATAGATTCGATCTTGATGGACATAAACCGAACGCCATAACAGGTTATTACCCATCGTTGGTTTTACGATCTGTTTTACCGCCAGATGATTGCGTGATTGGATCAATTCATTAGCCAGACTCTGCGCACGTTGTTGTTGAACATAACCCAACAGTAGATAGGCAAGCGAAAATGATAAACCAACATAGGCAACCTTTTTAACTTTTAAGCGCAACCCCATGACCAAGGTGACTAATAGTATAAGCGTGAATACTGGATCGACAATGGAAATGAGTCTCCAGGCTACCCGTTCATCGGTAAACGGCCAGAATAAATGGGTACCATAACTGGTACAGGCATCCAGCACGCCGCTTAAGCTATAGCCTAATAGACAAAACAAATACAAACGGGCCGTTGTCAGGTGTCGACGTACAAAGGGCCAAAGCAATATCGCAGCAATGGCTGCACCGATCGGAATAAAGAATAGTGAGTGACTAAAATGGCGATGAAATTCAATGTTTAACAATGGATCATCGGCCGAACGAATCAGAATATCCGCATCGGCCAGCAACCCGGAAAATACACCGATAAAGGTGGCTAGCTTTTTTTCATTTTTATCGGCGACAGATTGTGCAAGTACACCACCGAGCAGACCCTGGGTTACGATATCCATACTATAATAATGATGCTTACAATCTATCAGCTTAAACTCTGTTCAGCCTAACACAAAGCTCGAATCGACTTATAGTATTCGCCTTGTGCACAACTCCACTGCTTTTGCCAATCCTAACCCACACATACTCTCTTTTTCATTTATATCAATAACTTATAAAATTTCGAAATGTGAACCTTTTGTGAAGGTTTTGTAAGTCTGATCTGAGATGCTGTTAAAAAATTTAATCTGGGAAACCGTTATGTCTATTCATAAAAACACAATTAACCATTCTTTAGTGCTCATTGCCGGCGGTATTGTCTTGAATTCAATGGCCGCCAATGCCGCACCGGTACCGATTGAAACGTCGACTTTAGATCGAGATGCAGGTAGCACGACGAATTACGGGATCGGTTTCACCAGTTCGTTTGCGCAACGGCCATTTGTTGGCGTGGACGTCCAGGATGCGTCTTTACCGTATTTCTCGCTTCGCTACAAAGACCTATATGTTGAAGGGCTCAATATCGGTTATAACCTCTGGAAAAATGATAAATGGCTGATTGACGTATTAGCTACCCCCAGATTTTACGAAGTTGAACCCTCCTTTGCTGACAATAATGAACTCGACGGTATTGATAAGACCAAACGGACTTATTTTGCCGGTGTCTCGGGCCAGTACGCCTCGAAACATATTACCTATACCTTGCAATTATTAACGGATGTCATAGAAAGCGATGGCAGTGAGATTGTCGCGACGGGCAGTAAGGCCTTTAAACTGAGTAACTCGTTTACGCTGACCCCTACCCTGGGTATTACCTATCAGGATTCCAAACTGGTCGATCATTTTTATGGCGTGCAACCAAATGAAGTCGCGGTTGGCCGCCCAGCCTATGGCGGTGAGGACAGCACCAATTTTCACATATCACTCACGGGTGTTTGGGATACGACAAAACATATTCAATTACTTGGTCAATTAAAGTATGAATTGCTTGGCGACGGCATTGGAGACAGTCCGATTGTTGATGATACGGATATTGCAACGCTTGCCGTGGGGCTGGTATATCGCTTTTAGGAACTACTGAACCGGCTCAACTTGATAGCGAACCTGCAAGTTATGTGTTTCGCCAGGCTCGATTTTTACCGTATCATCTGCGGCATTGGCCGATTCAACGCAGAGCATTTTTAAATAACCCTGCTCGCCCAGGTCACCCATTTTCTGCGCGACCTCACGCCAGGGATTCCAGACAACGGTTGACTGACTACCCTGTTTGCTTATCTGGATCTCTCTGGTTTGATCATGAATGATAACCGTATCGGGCGTCGCCAAATAAATTCTATCGACTTCTGAATCAAAACCAACCGGTCCCACCTGAGTCTTACGCTTAAAGTGATCCGGTTTATCCAGATAATCTTTACCTTGCAGGCCGCTGACGATGGTTTTAGTCAGA
>CAMYMO010000419.1 GCA_947259425.1 uncultured Ectothiorhodospiraceae bacterium
GTCATTCCCCATTTTGGTCTTTGCTTTAAATCATAGCTGTTCGCAAAAAATATTCCCGGACGACCCGCCTTAAGCGATCCCTTCTCATAATAGGCGGTCGGCATCGATCTCTCCGAATATTCGGGAATCGGCTCGACACCGTAAGGTAAACGAGGTAATTTCGAAAAAAACCGGACTAGCTCGGGATCAATTCTTTTACTAATTTCACGATAGGATCTTATTAAGTCTTCGCGAGTTTCATAGTAAAATCTCGGGTCGGTAAGCATATAGTTAACGAAATCCTTATGATCACCTTTGTAACCAAGTCTTACTCTTAATTCATCCATTTTTTTTCTTATACGTTTTACTTCTTGTCGACCGAGTTCGTGAATCTGCTCCGGCGTCAGTTCTGTGGTTGTCATTTGCTTTACTAAAAAACGATACCATGACGAACCGTCCGGCAAATCCTTCATACTGATCGTGGTTCGTGTTTTTGGTAAGTACTGCGACGTCCAAAAATCATGTAATTTTATAAAAGCCGGCCGCACACTTTGACTATAGACCTCAGTTGCCTCGCGAGTTAACCGCTGCTGTGTTTGCTTGTCGATGTTTTTCGGGATCTCTGAAAACGGTCGTAGCAACGGACTTTCAAGCGGTTTTTCTGGAACAATAGCAAGAATTTGCTTAGCCACATTACGCAAGGTTACTTTCGGTGGCGTGACCCCCATCTCCAACCCCTTTTCTAGGCGCTCAATGGTATTGTTTATCAAACGCGGAATTCCGTCTAAGCGCTTAAGTATGTTTTCATAATTGGAAACTGTATCATTCGGCATGGCTGCCAATGTTTTGGCAACGTGAGAATGCACACCCCCCATCTGGGTGATGACCAGATATTCGCCTTTAAAGCGCTGCCCTTCAACGCTGCTTCGATAATCCGTTAATAATAATTGATAATCTAAGCGTTTTTTTTCATCGAGTTGCTTTTCGTCAAAGGTTTCAAGAAACTGTAAAATACGTCGAGCTAGCCTTTCTCTTCGATAAAGTGCCTTAAGGGAATTATCCGTCCAACGATCATGCCCTGTACTTTCGCCGATACTTGACGCGAATGTCGGATACTCTACAACCGAATAATCGAACAACCATTGGATAAATTTTTCCAAATGCTGTTCAGACGGTACGCTCGAGTTTTCTAACTCAATTAACCGCGCGTCTAACTCAACCATCGTTTGGGGCTTTTCGGCCGCAAAACCTGGCGTTAATACCAGGAACAGCAAGCACACCGCGATCTTTCGCAACACTATCGTCTCTCCATCAAAAATACAGATGTTTGAAAATAGCGAATAGTCTAACCAACCGCGGCCGTGATATCAAAGACCGGTGTCTTCAATCATTTGACAGTAAGCACAGAGCATTTAGCTAACATTTTATGCAAAGAACATGTTAGCGCATGACAAGCTCTATTAGCGTGTTAATGGAGTCTGGTTTTACCCATTTATTCACGTCCCTGTGTCAGTACAATTTCGACACGACGGTTACGCTGAAGATCCTCCGCAGCGTCACCGGTTGCAATCGGGCGATATTGCGAAAAACCAACAGCCTCAAGACGTACGGGATCTATTTTTTGCGCATATACAAAAAAGCGTACAACACTGGCAGCGCGGGCTGCTGATAATTCCCAATTAGAAAAATATCTGGCTTTGAGTGCTTCACCAATAGGCACGTTATCGGTATGCCCCTCGACCCGGATGTAATCCTGGGTATTCGACATTGCCGACGCCAGTTTGTCTAATACCGCTTTACCCTCCGGGAGGATCTCAGCGCTACCGGATTTAAACAAGATCCGATCAAGTACTCGTACAGACAGTTTTCCTTTTAACGTTTCGATTTCAACATTGCGTGACTTGATCTCTTCCTGCAAGGACTGACGCAATTCATCAGCGCGCGTTTCAATGTCCTGGGCATCAGATTGGGCTTGTTCATATTGTTGCAAACAGGCATCGCGTTCCTTGGTCACGGTTGTTAATTGTGTCTCCAGGTTTGCACGTTGCTCATCCCACGCCTGTTTATCTTGCTTGGCCTGGTCACTACAGGCCAGAAGCTCGGCTTGTTGTTGATCATAACGCGATGTGGAAACACAGCCCGTGAGCAGGGCGACGATGATAGCAATACTTAATATAGGCTTCATATTAACCTCCTTGTCATATTCGTAAATTAGAAACGAATTGTAATACGACCAGAATAGGAAAATATGATCGGGATCAAAGAATACGTAAATGGTAACAAAAATTAAAAATGGGGAATGTCCCTATAACACCGAAATAAAACCTCAATAGAGTCAGGGTGATTAACTCTATTTTTTTACAAACTTTTACGCTGACAACAATAATTAAGTACTAAATTAGTAATAACCAAACGAAACTTCCAACAGAAGTTTAGGACTAATTAATACTTTTTATAATATGGAACTCATGCTTAGTAGGCATTAAAGAAAACTGAGGTCATTACGGTCTTTTCCCACGTATTATAGTGGCCCATTAGCTATTCTGGCCAGAGCCCATTTAGCCTCCTCATTTATTGTCATTCCTGTAAAACGGACAGCGTGATCTTAAGACAATCACCCCGTCCTTTTTGAATGATGTAAAAATTTATTTAATTTCAGACAACAGATCCGGATTGATGACCAGATTGCGTACACCGTGTGCATGGTCTTCCTTGAATACATTGCCCTTACACCATTTTTGCACAGACCTGATATTTACCTTGGCACTTTCGGGCGAACACTCCAACTAACCTGAAAGGGTGAAGCTTTCTCGTTATAACCCGGCCCTGTGGTTGAACCCGCATACTGTACAGGTGTACCGGTATTTTTCGTAATGTTCAGTGCCTGATGATATCCATTTTTTACGCCATGTTTTGTCAGCATGGCAAAATCCAGTGCATTTTTATTATTCACCAGTACATATACCTGGGTCTCGACGCGAAGCTGAGGATTTTTTATCGCAGCATTTAGGCATGCGCCTAGTGTAGGTCCTGGCTTAGTCTCAGCGGTTGAATGCACGTAATGGGCTTCAATAGTATCCCGGATACAACGAACCGTGTTTACTCGAGCAAATAACTTCATCGACCAGTTTCATTTCTGCTTTGGAAAGGTTACCCGTATACTGGTAATCGCTTTGATACCCATGGCCATCCCCATTCCCGGCATACTTGGTAAATTCTCCCCCTTTATGCTCGGTATTTTTGTAAAAATGAATATTACATAAATTCATTTTTGTGTAGAAAGGCGCCGGTGAAAACAGCTACGGGACAGACAAAGAATAGTGAACCAAAATCTTCATAGCCTTGAATACTAAAAGAAGTAACAGGAACCGTCGCACTAGGATTTTTGTAAATTTTACGCTACCCCATTTTCTATTTCAGTTTTTTGGCAAGAAATCACCTCGTTAATACAAACGAGGTCTGCTCCCAATCAGTTTGAACCTATTGCAATGCTGCAACGACTCATCGAAACACAAAACAACATCCAATGGAGATATCAAATATGGAGATATCAAATGATGACGAAAACCACATGCGCAATATGAGTTGGCTTATCGATGGCAATAGGCTCAGTGAACATAACCGCACAGGCGCAAGGCTTAAAGCTAAAGCAAAGCAACCAAATGCAAACCAAGCGCACCATCCAACCTCACAGCGAGGCACGTCTGACCGCCAGGCCGAAACGTAGCAAAGAAGAGGTAGCCGCTAGCCAGGATTACACTTCTGAGTGTGCCTTGTATGGCGGCGAGGCCAGCACCGACCCTATCGGTGGTGAAACTTGCACCACTCCAGACGGAGATAATATTATCGTTCCCTTCCCTTGAAAAATGACGTAATCGGGCTCAGATACCAATTATAATTAGTATGCGAAAAAAATGTGTTCTGACCCCTGTTTACTTATTATTTGAACAAAATTGATTTAGAATGGTCAGTTAATGAGAAGGTGTGACCCACCATGGGCACAACGAAAACAGCGAAATACCACCACAACCAACATGAAACCGATGAATAACGATAGCATTTCAAAAACACAAAACACCCCGACACATAAACCCAGGCCGATGATCGACTTATTGGTCAGCATCCTGATTCCATCTATTATTTTGATGAAATTCAGCAGCCCAGAGTACCTGGGCGCAAGCAGCGCGCTTATCGTCGCATTGGCCTTTCCGCTGGGATGGGGCATGTTTGAATTATTCAAATACAGAAAATTCAATTTTATTGCCCTGCTTGGGCTGATCAGTGTGTTACTCACGGGTGGCATCGGTCTGTTGCAGCTCGATCCACAATGGTTGGCCGTCAAGGAAGCCGCCATTCCCGGACTGATCGGTATCGCTATCCTCATCTCCGCCTATACACCGTATCCGCTGATTCGAACCTTGTTGTATAACCCGAAGGTTTTGGAGGTGGAGAAGATTGAGAGCAAACTTCAGGAACTCGGTAACCAGCAAAAGTTTGAACGTCGCTTACAAGATGCCACATACTTGTTAAGCAGTACCTTTCTATTTTCGTCCGTGATGAATTATGTATTAGCCAAGTGGATTGTCACCAGCCCGGCAGGCAGCACCGCATTCAACGAAGAACTCGGGCAAATGACGCTGCTGAGTTATCCTGTGATTGCCATCCCATCAACCATTATGATGATAGCTATTCTGTATTTCCTGTGGCGAACCATTCGTACCCTGACTGGTTTCAAGTTAGAGGAAGTTTTTGTCATGCATTGAGGCGACAAAAAACTGATTCACGGAGTCGATAAACTCTGGGAAAACCACACTAACTTGTTAAGTAAAATAAATCCGTTCCAGCCCTATTTTTCTCCAATTTTACATATCGAGCCGTAGACCGCTCTGTTGCCATTCGGACCAGCCACCTTGTAACCAATACACCTTCTTATACCCTTTCGAGACAGCAACTTTTGCAGCCATTGCCGCTTTACCGCCTTTTTTGTCGCCATAGAATAAAATAACCGTGCTCTTGGAAGCCACCGTGTTTTCTAAATATTTTGCCGTCAGCTGCTTAAGCTCGAAACGTTCTGACCAACGAATCTTTCCTTTATTTATTTGTGCCTCACTACGCGCATCGAATATCACCATTTCTTCATCATAGTCCGCCAATTTAATTACCTCGGCCGATTTAACGGCTAACACGCCGGGGATATTGGAAGGCTTACCAATAGCAGAATGGGCAATGCCGACCTGATTGGCGACTCCAGCCGCATTCAGTGTTGAAGTTAAGACCAACCCTAATAGGCCAGTCGTCAGTAGAGTTCCCAAGCGAACGTTCATATGTCACCTCTTCAAAATTCGTATATTAGCGTTTTCTAATGTTCGAATTATAATCAAATCAGAGCCAGTTTCAACTGGTGTCTGTAAAGACAGATTTGCTTGTTTTTAGCCTGAGGTCACAATTAATGAAACTAGCTTTGGCTTTAAATTGGATGCTATCTTATTATTTTTAATCACTATTTTAGCTTTACGCTAAGTTTAGATTCGTCATTTTCATAGATGCACGGTAACAAAAAACATCAAGAGCAGAACAGAGAGCGGGATCCAGATCACAAAAATAAGTGACCGATCACCAAGATAAAATTGGGAAAGGACTGCCCTTCCTTTCCAGTTTGGTGGATATTCCAAAAATGGCGCGGGGAAAACTCCCTGCCCTTTTTCTACAAGGTACGTCGTTTCTTAAGCCATTTGAATAGGGGTATGGCGACAATGGAAGCGGCAACTAATATCAGTAGAAGTTTAAAAAATGCCTCCCAGGTATTAAGTGGACGAAGTGTCGCGATTAATGGTTTCTGTGGAAAGTGCCGTTTAATCGTGGCTTTAATCGCTTGCTTGTCTACATTGTTAATTTCATCGATCAAGTTAGGCATGTTGCCGTTCGCTTTGATGACATTTTTATAATGTCGATAGAGTTGTGCTATTTCGTAATTGGTTCTTTCTTTACTCTCGAATTCTAAAATCATCTTTTGTTTCAGTCGCGCCAATTCATTTTCTGGAATACCATTGCCTCTGATATGCTGATAAATTGTGGTAAACAGATCAGTAACTTGCTCATCCCATTGCTTTGTTGTTTTTGTTTGTGCATGCAAGAATCCGAACTTTGTGCTGGCAATGTAGCCACTGCGTGGTGTATAGCCAATACCTTTATCGGCCCGAATCTTATAAAATAGTTGTTCGCTAAGGTAATCATTAAGCAAAGCAATCGCAGGGCTGTCTGCATGTTCACGGCCAACAACCGGGATCATCATATGGATCTGAACTTCGGATTCAGTTATATGATTGTGTTCAAGGATAGGGGTGTAATCGATCGCTTTATCTGGAAATCGATAAGCTGCTTTTGGTCTGCGTTTTTCGAGTTTGGCAAATGATTGATTTATCCATTGTTCTAATTCTTGTTCATTAAATCTTCCTAACACGATGAGCGTCATATTTTCGGGAGTGTAGTAATCTTTGTATGCGGATTTCACCATCTCCGCGGTAATATGATTAGGGTAACTTCGGTTAGTACATTCAAGGTGGCTCGCTGGATATAACCTGCCTTTCGCCTGGCCAATCAGATCTCTTTTACGATTCATCAAATTCTGAATTGAACTGGGGCTGGTACCCAGTTCTGAGTGAACAGAACGGAGCGCAGTTTGTAATGCACGATCGGACAAAGTGGGTTCAGCAGTCATAGAGAACAGAAAATCAAACGCGATGGGCAGGTAGTCTGAATGTATGCTCAAAGTATAGTGAGTATATTCCTGGGCGGTATAACCTTTAGCAGAACCGCCATGACTCTGTAGTTGTTTACGCATCGTCGTTTTAGAAAAACGGCTCGTTTCCTCAAAAAGCATATGTTCAAGAACATGAGGGACTTGTTCGTTTACACAGGGGAAATCCTGCAAGCCAATGTTGACGACAATTTGCAATGTTAGCGTATTACTATAATCTCGTTGGCTGGAAATAATATGAAGCCCATTATCAAGTACGCGGCTTTTAATATTAAATAGGTTTTCTACGTTGCTGCTATTATTAGCCTCAAAAGATGTTTCCGCAAAAGCAGAATTAATTATAAAATGACTCAATACAACAAGCGATAGTATTTTTAACATAATGGATTTTGCCTGACTTTATTGTATATGGATCAAATATTTTACAATTTATAGGAAAAAAACGGATTGATTCGATCAAAAACAAGAACAAAAGGCAAGAAACACAAACTAATAAACACTGTATTTAAAATCCTTTTCATAATCATCCCTTCTAACCAT
>CAMYMO010000420.1 GCA_947259425.1 uncultured Ectothiorhodospiraceae bacterium
TGCCATTAATCAGTACTTCCTTCATGCCCGTATGTGTAAAAACTGGGGGTTTGAGGAGCTCAATGAACACGAATACAAAGCCTCGATTAAGGCTATGAAAAATGCGGATGAGCTGATCGAACGTATCCTGTTTCTAGAAGGCCTGCCCAATTTACAAGATCTGGGTAAATTGCTGCTCGGAGAAGATGTCGAGGAAATCCTGAAATGTGATTATCAAATGGAACAGCAACATCATAAAGATATGGTTGAGGCCATCGCCTTTTGTGAAACCCAACAAGATTATGTCAGCCGTGAAATGTTTGATCATATGCTCGAATATAAAGAAGCACAAATGGACTGGCTGGAAACTCAAACTGATCTGATCGCCAAAGTGAGCTTAGCTAACTACTTGCAATCAGCAATGTCTTAAATAAATAAAACGCGAGAATAATTATGAAAGGCAACCAAACTGTTATTGACACCTTAAATAAATTGCTCACCAATGAGCTCTCCGCCGCTGACCAGTATTTTATTCATTCAAGGATGTATCAAGACTGGGGGCTGGAAAAACTGTATGAGCGAATTAAACACGAATCTGAAGAAGAACTGGAACATGCTGCAGCTTTAGTCGAGCGTATTTTATTTCTCGAAGGTATACCGGATGTGGCTTCACGCGAGGCCTTAAATATCGGAAGCGATGTCCCTTCTATGCTGAAGAATGATTTGGCCGTCGAATATGATGTTGGCAGGCAATTAAAAGACGCAATCGCCTTAACAGAAAAAGAAAAGGATTTTCAGACACGTGAAATATTAGAGGTACTATTAAAAGATACCGAAGAGGATCATACCTACTGGCTGGAACAACAGTTGGGTTTAATTGAAAAAATTGGTATTCAAAATTATTTACAATCACACATGTCTTGATGATTATAAATAATTCGTTTTACAGGTGCAGCACTGCTCAAACCGATGTGTCATGCAACCAATTCGCTTAATCCTCGCGTAAAGGCCGCTAGACTCGATTTTGGTAGGAAGACTAATTGTTTACCATGACGTTTACAGTATTGTTTAACCCGATTGGCTGCATCATGGCTGACACAATCCAATGGACATAATACAACATCAGCCTGTGGTAATAGTGACTTTAGACGCAGACGTCCATCATTTAAACCACCATCATGATGTATAAAACGACCATTCTGACGTTCTACCAGCACACGAAAATTTGCACACTGTCGTGGTCGTCCACCCACATAGAGTATGCAACGGCCACACAGATTCACGCCGGTGCTACAGGCATCCCGCTCGCCGCAAGTAGTGCAATCCGGGGTAAGTACTTTCTCTAGTGTTACTTCTAACGCATCGCGCTCGGTTTGTAGCTGTAACAACTTTTGTTCCATAATTCGTTGCTGATCAATCTTTGAAACGATTGTTCGTTTTGATTCTCCCAGTTCTGTCTCAGCACGTTCCGCTCGTAAACGCTCACTAGTGAGTTTTGCTGCATACTCCTCAACTTGTTTTCGCAGCTTGAGGGTGAGTGGTTCCTTTTCTATTGCAGCTAGATAGCCTCGCAAGTCATTGAGCTCGCTCTTTGCTGCACCTGCATGAGTTAACTGTCTTTGTAACTGGCTGATGGTTTTGTCTTGCTCTTGACACTGCTGCTTCGTCTTCAATCCAGCCTCTGTGAGCTGCTGATTCAGTTTTTTTTCTGAGGCCTTGAGGCGATTTAGTTCCTGCATATCGACTCGAATTGCTGCACCGGCTAAATGCGACAGCATATGCACTTCACCATAAACTTTGTTGCCAAGCTCTGCCGCTGTTAACCTGTGAGTCACTAAAGCCCAGTAAGCACCAGCAAACTCACCAGAGCTAATTGCTTGCTTCCACAACATCTCCAATTCTTCAACGCTTTTGACCTTTGAAAATTGGCGAATGGTGGTGCGATACTTTTGATCTAGATATTTCTGTAAACGTTTGGCGGCGTAAACAGGCTTTCCCACCAGACCAACAAATGACCGATGTATTTCATAATCTGCCAGCGGAAACTGATCATTAATTTTGAGTTTCTGGCTGAGATTCCTCAGCTCAGCCAGCGTCAAACAAGTCCCTATAATGCTGCAGTGAAAAGAACGATGCAGCTGCCATAGTTTTTTTCGGCCAGTATTACTGTGTGTTTTTACTTTATTATCAATAGGATAGTTATTTTTTCTCGAACACACATGGCCACCGTTTGGAGCGTTAAAACCTGAATGCTAATGATAATCATTCTCATTTAGGAGTCAAGTGTTTTTACAGGCCTGCCGAGTCAAATTAGAAATCTAATGAAGCGGATTGCACAATTAGTCGAGCAAGGTCTAGCTGGCGGTTCAGAAGCGGAGCGTTTCACCAGGCCCTGGTCATTTCTGGGGGTGTTAATTGGTGGGATAAACGTTACCCGCGCCATGAAAAGTACAAAAGCAGCGGGAGAAATTGCTGAAGCCACCAAATCTGCTGCCATAAAAGCCGCAGGAAGGGCCTGTGCATAGCTGGCTAAAACCGGTGCCGAGGATATCGTCACCGCTGCCTTACCCAAACAAGGTCTGGGGATTGCAGTGAAAATAGTCGATGGCAGTGCCCGCGCACGCTCTGTTTGGTGCGCTAGCAGATGAAGTGAAACATAAACTCCAAGCTCATATCACTCCAACGATAGTAAATTCAAGAGGACTTGCCGTGGGAGAAATACGTCCTGCCACATCCTGCTTGCCATTAACTTGAGTTTACGCGCAATAAAGTAACGATCGCCCAAAAACAAAAACCCCGCGAAATATCGCGGGGTTTAAGTGTAGCAAAAACCATAGTTCGATTAGATCTGTATGTTTGCTGCCTGCGGGCCTTTTGGACCTGACTCGACGTCGTAAGTCACTTGCTGACCTTCAGCCAGCGAACGAAAACCTTCGCTTTTTATCGCTGAAAAGTGAGCAAAAACATCAGCACTGCCATCTTCTGGAGTGATAAAGCCAAAGCCTTTAGAGTCGTTAAACCATTTAACGGTTCCTGTTGCCATAATAATTACCTCATTAAAGTATTAAAAATAAATTGTGTGTTACAAATCTTACGAGGCAATCAACAGGAGAAAACTTAAGAGTGCTACTGACAAAAACCAGGATAGAATGTATCGTTGCGCGATATTACCAGTTTCATCAGAAATACCACACATGCAAGTAGTATAGGACCGAAAGTCAGTAAACAAGGCATAACTGTATCTAATTAGCAAAATACTGCAAATAATCCACTTTATTACGCCTAGCGGCGTCTTGTTTCGGGTTTTTACAAGTAAAAATGAAATCAGTTTATTAACTTAAAGTCTGCTATACTGGCTTACAGTTCATATCCACGACTCGCTTTGCTCGGTGTCATTCTTAACAGACTCCCCTCACGGTAAGCCACGAATACGATAGAAATTGCTCCAACTTAGACTGTCTGATGCTATAGCCTGAGCAGGCAGAAACCCGAACCCGAATGGGTAAACTTGACATGCCTTATCGCCTATCTCGTTTTTGGAACGAGGTGATAATCGTCAGTTGGTGATAAAAAGCAGGATCATGCCAAATAAAGGACAGGTAAAGAATGAGCATAGAAACTAATGATGATACCTATGAAGATGAATATCATGTGGTCAGCGTCGAAGAGACCGACCTTCCTGAAGGAATCCTGGTTGGGAATTGGCATCGCTATGTCATTGGGAAAGGAAAATCAAAGATTGAAGGTTTTAAATCCGGTTCATTGCAATCTGTTACTGAACATGCAGAAAGCGTTGCCGATGACATTAATGAGCGGGCTAATGCATCCGGGCGGCCGGCTTACTATCGCGCATCACATAAGCGAAAATGAACTCAATTATCGGCACTGTGAAAAATGATATCTCATATCTTCAGCACTCAGCAGCTAATTATTTTAAATATTTGCAAACATCATGGACAATTGTAGGAGTGATACATATCTTACAGAAGATTATCTATTTCCTTATCTTGTTAACCCTATTAGGGATTACTATTTATATATTACCGGTAGATTCTCAGTAGAGTATGAGTAATGCTCATAAAATAAATCCTGGCTACGTTGATGATCGAAAAAAAGCAAACAAGGCTTTATTAGTTTGATATAAGGAAAACTATTAAATCAAAATTAACCCGCCGCATCCGTGCAACCAATACTAATTACCGAACAAGAGACAGGAGAAATAATACAGATGGCGAAAGAAGAATTACTAGAAATGGATGGGATTGTCACCGAGGTTTTACCTGACTCACGTTATCGTGTCGAGTTGGAAAACGGACATAAACTCGCTGCTTATGCAGCAGGAAAAATGCGGAAGTTCCGCATTCGGGTCGTTGCGGGAGACAAGGTCAAAATGGAGATATCACCCTATGACCTCACCAAGGGTCGAATAAGCTTCAGGTATAAGGACTAAGGGGATGATCGGGGTCGGACCAAGCTAACCCACTGGAATATTTTAATTTTATTAAAATAAACCGCCTTTATTACACCTTAGAATGCCCTTTTGAATATTAAAAGAATAACTTTAAGCTACATACCTTGCTGCACTCGTTTTGCATTGGTTAAATATTCCATTTAGATATTTTAAATACCCTTCCATGCCTTTAAAACAATCCATATGAGCGCATTTATTTTTATCTTTCAGCTCGTTACCGCGGTCTGTCCTCCATATGCGCTTGATAGAGTAGCAACTGTCGCGAGGATTAGTGAGCATTACTTACACTTACCTGGTTTAGACCGACGGTGTAGCTTCAATGGAACGGTCTTAGCTCTGGGATTTTATTAGTCCGGACCCAACGAATCGAAGACTCGTTACTATTTTTTCTGATACGGTTTCTTAAACTCTCCTTTTTGATATCAAAAACACCGTTCTAAGACATTTAAAGATATGTTTTTAGCTGTTTTATTCAACGCTTTCAACGTCTTGGCTTGGTCCGACCCAAAATTTATCAGTTCGTAGCCAATGCGTCTGCTATTACCTGTCGAACTCGTTTCGACGGCTCAGTACGAGCAAGATTCTGTAAGACCGGTTTATACTCAGGATGTTCAGCTAAATTTGTTCCGATAAAATTCACCATAGCATAACGAGCGGATTCATTGCTCTCGGTTTGTACCGCCTTGCCGATACTGGCCATCGCTTTTGTGCTATCGGCCAGCGGCAATCGGGTCAATGATTCGGCCATGGCGCCACGAACTTCACTGTTACGCTCTTGATCAAATCGTGATGCCAATTCCTCGGCACTTTGTTCCGATGACATTAAACCAAGTGACAATGCTGCGGCACGACGAATCGCGGGTTGATCATTGTCTAAGAATGGACTTACATTCGGAACCACTTCGGGATCGCGGGTATTACCCAAGGCATAAATAAAGGTGGCCCGTTGTTGAATGTCGCTATTATTGTTAGCACCACTAATCAGGTTGTCACGCAAGGCTGGGTAATCAGGATTATTCATTGCTTTCATTCTGCTACCAATGCTACCAAGTGTATAGGTCGCCGTGTTTGAAATTTGCGGCTGCTCTGCATAGGCCGTGTTCCATAATACTTCCAATGTTTCGGCACTCGGGTCGTTGATTCCGGCCAGGGCAACGGTTGCCCGCATCGCATCTCGAGTGGACCATTCCGGGCTTATCATCACTTGGGTTAAAGCCGCTTGTGCTTCTACGCTAGCGGCCAACTCCAAAGCGAGATACAGATCGGCACGCGTCCGATCACTCAAGTCCTGGGTTTGCATTTGCTCAAGCAAAATGGCTGGCATGGAACTATCAGCTTGTAACAAGTCTTTTAAGGTATGTATGTGCTTACTCCTGGCCTCTATCGCATCATCTAACAGGGGTAATTCCGCAATCAGTTTCTGCCGAGCCTGCTCCGGAGAAAGTTTAGGTTTGGCTGATGTCGGATTAAGCAGGATTGGCTGCGCTGCCGCGGCGATAAAGTCCCATCGGTCGTCAACGCTCGACACGTTACTGGCAATAAAATCCAGATTAGCGTGATTCGTAATGTGCAGGGTTGGACCCTGCTTACCCGGTGTTTGCAAGGTTTCATCAACCGTCATGCTGCTAATCCAGCTACGCTGCTCATTGAGCTGAATGGTTTCTTTCGAGGTGATGGTTGCTTTGTTTAACATTGGCGAGGATGACAGTGCGACAAAATTATCTTTACTCTTTTCAAACTGAGTTGGGCTAATACGCTGGTAAGTTGCCCGGTATTCACCGGAGGCATTCTTTTCTGTCGCAACCCAGCTTGGCTGAGATTCAGGTTTCGATTGTGTTGGTATCGATTCCTGCATTGAGTCTGGCATTGTCTCTGGCATAGACACAGTGAAGGTGCGCACAATATTTTCCAACATGCTTTGCTCTTGTCCAGTCAGGCCTTCGGAAAATTCGAAATGATTGGGAACGCCACCCGCTGAAAACTTCACTCTAAAGGGCAATTCAAGCATCCGATTCATCTCAGGGTCAGACTGCCCTGAGATGGTTACTCGTACATCGGATAACTGCATTCCCACTTTTGCCTTATCTTGATCAGCTTCTAAGGTCACGAGATCAAGTTTTGAACGAAAGCTGACCTGAACATTTTGATTGGCACCAGCACCCAGTGTGTTTAAGCGCATGGATGAATCCATTGTAACTTGGTAGCGTTGGGAAGCCCCGGCTTCCCAACGAAAGAAGTGCGGATCATTTTGCATCGAATGTTCATTAACACCCGGGTCACTTGGTAATAACCAAAGCAAACCGGCACTGACAGACATTAAGAATAATGCGAGGAATATTTGTTTTTTTGAAATCATCTTTAGCATCTCCTATTCATTTGGCCCTGGAACAAAGTACTCAGGTTCCTTGCCATCTAACAGCACCACATCAAGGATTACGCTGGGGTCTTCATAAAGTACATCCACAAACTCAAAGGCGGCCCGTGAAGTGAAGATATTCTTTTTCACTTTGACCCGGACAAAAGCTGGGCAACGAACTTTAATAAAGCCGATTTTACACTTCTTGAATTTGAGCACAGGAAACTCCGCGAACAGATTAATTCTCCCCTGAGGACCGGTAAAGGTATTGGTGATCTTAGGTCCCTGGCTAATGATAAATTCGGCCGGCTCTGCACCGACACCGTCGTTAACCAGATCGATATCAACACCATAGAAGAACTCTAACTCTTCACTTAACAGTGATAACACACCTTCAACGCCAGCAATAATATATCGCCTGCTACCAAAACCGCCGTACATGGTCGCCTCAACATT
>CAMYMO010000421.1 GCA_947259425.1 uncultured Ectothiorhodospiraceae bacterium
GCGTTAACAAAGATAACTGAACCATCGGAATTCATGTCATTGGTTGAACCAAAGCCGACCATGCCCCCCAGACCTTTGGCCGTTCGATAAACCCAGGCGCGCGCGGCGCGGTTAAAGGGTTGCTCTTCCCGATCCGCAGCAAAAAAGTACTGGCGAAAATATTCACCCAGGCGTTCAAAGCGATAACGCATCCGACCAATGACCGGATAATTACGTCGAATTGCATGTGAGGTTTGGGTGACATCCTGTATATACATGATCAATATCGAAACCAGGGCAAATATGACTAACGCCGCAAATCCCAGGATGACCCAATCGGCAATATTATCTAGAAACATAATGAGTAAAGTCCTTTGTATACAAAGACTTCATCGGCCAAATATGAATTTCCTTAACAGCAAAGAGGGTAGAAACGACCGCAGCTTATATTACTTATAGACCTTACGTTTAAAAAGGTCGTTTCGCCGGCTGACCAGCCGATCCAGGAATAACAGACCATCCAGGTGATCAAGCTCATGTTGAATGGCGCGAGCCTCATAACCACTTGTCTCAAGTTTTTGCGGTTGACCTTGCTCATCCAGATATGACAATGCGATTTGCTCAGCTCGAATAACATTACCGGTAAAATCCGGTACCGACATACAGCCTTCACGCCCGACTTTCATCCCTTCCCAACGATGAATTTCAGGGTTGATCAACACCAGTCGGCCATGTTGTTTTATCTTAGGTTTACTGGAGACATCAACAATGGCAATACGCTCAAAGCGACCCACTTGCGGCGCAGCAATACCAACCCCGCCCGGCCCATTACGCATTGTTGCTTCGAGTTCGGCAATAAAATTCAATAACGCATCATCAATTTGTTCGACCTGCTGCGAAATCTGTTTTAGTGCAGGATCCGGATAGGTCAAAATTGGGAGCAACGCCATGGCTTATGCAACGACAGTTTCTACCGGATATACTTTGATATCGATTTCAGAGTTGGCTTCAGCGCGCAAGGCCTGCTCGAGAGACTCTGCACTCGTTTTGCTATAGCCTTCAATGTGCATTATGTAGATGGGTTTATCATCCGAACCGGCGACATCGGATTCAAGATCTAAAATATTGAATCCCTGCTGCTGTAATATTTTCGTTACCCTGGCCACAATACCTGGACGATCGGCACCATACACACTCACACGTACATTGGGAATAATATGTTCATGTAAGTGTGCCTCGATGGGGTCGATGTGTAAGCGAAGATCAAGTTGAGTTAGACAGGATGTTAACTGGTGTTCAATTTCGTCTTCGGTCTTATCACAATTGACCATTAGCATCATGGTGAAATTACCACCCAATCGCATCATCGACGTTTCACCTAATTGGCAACCCGCCGCGAATAATCCATGGGTGATATCAGCAACGATACCGGGTTGATCACGTCCAACGACCGTTAACATATACCAAACAGACATAGATTTTCTCCGATTTGCTCTATGTAGTATGTTGATCCGATTTACATCGGTACTCGTGTTTTAAGCTAACGTTAATCAATGCAGGGTCGCATGAGCAAAATAAATAACAACAATACCGGTAATAATCAGCGTAATCTGACGTAGCGTTTGACTGAACTCGACGCGTTTATGCAAACCAGGAATGAGATCCGCAACGGCGATGTAAATAAAACTCGATGCCGCTATCGCTAATATATAGGGCACAATAGCTTGAGCATTACTCAAACTATAATAAGCAATCACCGCGCCGATTATTGTCGTGATACTGGCGAGTATATTAAAGATAAAGGCTTTTTTGCGCGTAAAACCACTGTGCAACAGGATGGCAAAATCGCCCACTTCTTGTGGAATCTCATGCGCGGCCACCGCCAGACTGGTAATCACACCAAGATGAAAATCGGTCATAAAAGCCGCTGCAATCAAAATACCATCGACCAGGTTATGTACCCCATCGCCGATGATGATTAACGAACCTGCCGCTTGCTTATGATGTTGCTCCTGGACTTCATGGACCTCACAGTCATGTTCATGACAATGACGCCATAACACCAACTTTTCCATCAGGAAGAACCCGAGCAGTCCGATCAATAAGGTTAAGCCAAGCTGATGATATTCAATGGCGTGTCCCTGGGTCAGGGTATGGGGAATCAATGCCAAGAAGGCAGCCCCTAATAATGCGCCGATGGCAAAACTAACAAAATGAGGCAATAAAGCCTGACGAACCCGATCTGGAAAAAGTAAAAAGATCGCCGCCGCGGCAACGCTAACGATTCCACCTAATAAACTAAATATAATGATCCAAGCAAGTAACGGCACAAGCTATCCAGCCAAATTGAAGAGGGGCACATAATACCTTAATTCTTGGGCAATACTAGTCATCTCTAACTTACTTTGTTATCCAAATCAGGCTAGCCATTCTTCCGGTTTGACCTTCGCGGCGAAATGAATAAAAACGCGTTGCGTCTGTAAAGGTACAAAATTGTCCGCCATAAACCTGCTCGACCTGGGCCGCCGCCAATTGCAAGCGTGCAATTCCGTACATATCCATCATCCACTTGCCTTTATTTTTACTGTTAATAAAGCAGGCAATGAAGTTCGGATCCTGCTGCAAAAACTGTTCTCTAACCTCGGCCCCGACTTCAAAAGCCGTTGGACCGATCGCCGGTCCCAACCAAACCAATAATGATTCCGCTGCGACCGGTATTTTTTCAATACAGCGTAAGATAGACTGCTGTTCCAGGCCACGCCAGCCGGCATGAACTGCAGCCACATATTGACCTTGATTATCCGTAATGAGGACCGGTAAACAATCTGCAGTCATAACTACACAGACCTGACCCGGTAGATGAGTAGTACAGGCATCGGCTTGTTGCAGGATATTTTGATCCGTCGAAACATCACAACCATGAACCTGTTCTAACCAATGCGGTTCAGCCGGTAACTGTAAAAACGTTTTTAATTGTCGCCGGTTTTCATCGACTAATTCAGGATCATCCCCGACATGCTTCGCCAGATTAAAACTTTCATAGTCGCCTAAACTATTGCCACCAATACGTGTCGTAATGCCCGCTATCACATTCGCTGGCGCTGGCCATTGTGCCGGTATCCAACTGTGTTCATTCACGAGATGCATCCTCGGCCAACACCCTTAACAAACGTTGCATATCTTCAGGTAAATCGACATGCCAACCCATCGATTCAAGTGTAACGGGGTGTACCAAACCAAGAAAACGGGCATGCAGGGCCTGGCGTTTAAAATTCTTTAACTCATGAATGAGTTCTTCACTGCAACCGGCAGGTAATTTGAAGCGTCCGCCGTAGACCGGATCACCAATCAGTGGATGATGGATATACGCCATATGCACACGGATTTGATGGGTACGCCCGGTTTCCAGATTCACTTTAACCGCGCTATGGCCACGGAAACGCTGCTCAACTCGATAGTGGGTGACCGCTGGTTTACCGTGATCGACCACTGCCATTTTGACACGTTGTTGTGTATGGCGACCGATTGGCGCATCTACCGTTCCACCTGCCGTCAAAACACCGTTGACGACGGCAATGTATTCACGTTCAAAGGCACGTGCCTGTAATTGCTCAACCAGGAATTTATGTGCCTGTAGAGTACGCGCAACCACCAATATGCCGCTGGTATCTTTATCCAGCCGATGCACGATACCGGCACGCGGGATGGATTCCAGCTCAGGCGCATAATTCAACAAGGCGTTAAGTAAGGTCCCTGACGGATTTCCAGCTGCCGGATGGACCACCATGCCGGCGGGTTTATTGATGACAATTAAACTCTCATCTGCAAACACGATATCCAGTTCAATGGCTTCGGCTTGCCATTGCCCTTCGGCCGTGGCCTGGATCTGAACACGAATCTGCTGACCAACGGTCACTTTATCCTTAGCTTTTAAAATCTTGTTATCAACCTGTACATGACCAGCACGAATCCATTGTTGTAACCGACTGCGAGAGTATTGGGAAAATAGCCGGGCCAGCGCCTGATCCAACCGGGAACCATCCATCGATTCCGGAATCTCAGTTTCAAGCAACGAATTTTCCATTTGGCTCATTTGGTCGTGATTATCGCCAATTGTTTGGGTGTCAGTATTGTCTATTCGGTCGGTCATCTTTCCAGGCTATTCGTGTGCTTCTATATATAACAAGGTATACTAACCCAAGTTCAGCAGTTGAGATGAGAAATATAGTGATGGTTCGAGCAATAAAATTGGGTTTACTGGCTTTTGTGTTGGGCACACTGTTTAGTTGTGCTTCAGTTGATGGCGACGATCCCACCGAAGGCTTAAGCGCCGCCGAAATATATCAATACGCCAGCCAGTACCTGAAAGAAGGAGATTACGAACAGGCCATTGCCTACTACGAGCGACTGGAATCCCGATTCCCATACGGGAAATATGCGGAAAGGGCCCAGATGGAGATTGCTTACGCTTATTACCGAGATTCAGAACCTGAATCGGCCATCGTTGCCGCTAACCGCTTCATCAAATTGCATCCTGATCACGATAATGTCGATTACATGTATTATTTAAGAGGCCTGGCCAGCTACGATCTCAGCGAATCGTTCATGGATAGCCTGTTTAATGTTGATCCATCACAGCATGATCCGAAATCTGCCCGACGTGCATTTGAGTACTTTGCCCAGCTTATTAAGAAATATCCAAAGAGCCGTTATGCGAAGGACGCGATTGAGCGCATGACCTTAATCCGCAACAATCTAGCCCTGTATGAAGTCCATGTCGCTAACTATTATATGCGTCGAGGCGCGTTTTTAGCTGCCGCGAATCGTGGCAAATATGTCGTCGAAAACTACCAACGAACACCGGCATTGGCCGATGCACTGGCGATAATGGCTGAGGCCTATGGAAAGTTGGGAATGACGGATTTGGCGGACGATGCTAAAAGGGTATTAAAGCTCAATCATCCTGACCACAAGTCACTTAAGTAACTATTCTCCCTACCCGAGCAGAGGGAGATTCCGGAATTAGACTGCGTCGTCGCCCTCTTCGCCGGTGCGGATACGGATAACGCGCGCGACATCACTAACAAAAATCTTTCCATCACCAATCTTACCGGTACGGGCTGCACTGGTAATCGCCTCGACACAACTATCAATTTGATCGTCTTTAATGACTACCTCAAGTTTTACCTTGGGTAAAAAATCAATCACATACTCTGCGCCACGATACAGTTCGGTATGTCCTTTTTGTCGACCAAAGCCTTTAACCTCAACGGCGGTCATACCGGCAATACCAATCTCGGACAAGGCTTCGCGCACATCGTCTAATTTGAAGGGTTTAATTATTGCTTCAATCTTCTTCATTTTAGGTTTTCCTTTATGTTCTCTATAATTATAGGAAATCAGTTAGTTATATCTCTCCCGGGCCGTCAGTGCAGCTCGTCCGGTTATCTTGGGTCAGTCCCACGATTCCCGGAATAGCCTAATCACCTTGAACCAACATAGTGCATAAGATATCGGGAATTTCACTCTAACACTAGTCCCAAATAGCTCAATTTAAGCGACTAATCCGCTTCGTCTGCACTATTCCGACTTTCGCGGCCGTGATGAAAGCCGGAGGTGACCGGATAGCGGCGATCTCGGCCAAAAGCCCGTTCTGTTATGCGCACTCCGGGGGGAGCCTGTCGTCGTTTGTACTCAGTAGTATCAACCAGTCGCATCACTTTGCTTACATCTTGAGCAGAATAACCCGCGGCCATGATCTCTTCTGCACTCTGATCTTGTTCGATATACAGGGCCAGGATCGGATCCAGGATATCGTAATCTGGCAGACTGTCGCTGTCTTTTTGATCCGGAGCCAATTCAGCCGATGGCGGTCGATCGATCACACGTTGTGGAATCACCCTGGATTGTTGATTGCGCCAAGTTGATAAAGCAAAAACGCGTGTCTTCGACACGTCTTTAAGGACATCAAATCCACCGGCCATATCACCGTACAACGTCGCATAACCGACCGCCATCTCACTCTTATTACCGGTCGTTAAAACAATCTTACGTTTCTTATTGGATATCGCCATTAACAAGATGCCACGACAACGTGCCTGAATGTTTTCTTCGGTGGTGTCGGCAGGTAAATCGCCAAATATCGGTTTGAGTAATTCCAAAAAGGCATTAAACGTATTTTCGATCGAGATCAGTTCGAAATTCACGCCGAGAAGATCACATTCTTGTTTGGCGTCATCGACACTCATGTCCGCAGTATAACGCGATGGCATTGAGACGGCTTCAACATGTTCGGCTCCCAAAGCATCAACGGCAACGGCCAGCGTTAAAGCAGAATCAATGCCTCCGGATAAGCCAATGACCGCACCGCTGAAACCATTCTTATGCACATAATCACGCACGCCGGTGACCAGCGCCTGATAAATACCTGGTAATTCTTCTAGTAAATCAGTACATGATTGTGGTCTCACGCTGGCATGTTCGCCATCCCAATCAATCAGTACTTCATAGAGACCCGCTTCAAACTCCGGGGCGCGTTGCGCAATATTGCCCTTTTCATTTACGGTGAAAGAGTGACCATCAAATACTAACTCATCTTGTCCACCCATCATATTTGCATAAATTATCGGAAGCTGGTGAGTGTTCGCGTGTTTTTTAACAACCGATTCCCTGAGTGCCGGTTTACCAAGATGAAAAGGCGAGGCATTGAGGTTAAGAATACATTTCGCACCGGCCGCGACGCTTTGTTCAAGCGGTGCATCAACCCAAATATCTTCACAAAGACTCAGGCCAAAAGGAATATTTTCTATTGTGACAACGCACGCATCGTGACCCGCGCTAAAATATCGTTTCTCATCAAACACTTTATAGTTCGGTAAGGTCTGTTTGGCATATTCATTGGTAATAACACCATCTTGAATCACTCCAGCCAAATTATATATTTTTCCAGTCGCACTATCTTGCTTTGGATAACCTAACACCGCTGCGAATGGTTTTTTAAATGTCTTGAGTTCCTGACAAATGATCGTCAAAGCTTGATCACAACGTTGATAGAGTTCGGGACGTAATAAAAGATCTTCAGGCGGATAGCCGGTCAAAGCGAGTTCGGGAAAAATAATTATCCTGGCTTGTTGTTCTGCCGCCTGTTGACAGGCGTTAATAATAATATCGCGGTTTGCCTCTATGTTACCGACAATAAAATTGAGTTGGGCCACAACCAGTTTAACTGTGTTCATCGATTACCATACCCCAAATTCGTTTTCACGAT
>CAMYMO010000422.1 GCA_947259425.1 uncultured Ectothiorhodospiraceae bacterium
TGGTGGCCATGTCGAGACAATAGAAGAACATGATGGTGTAGTGCGAAAGCTCTGGCACGACACATCGGATGTGCTAGCCATTCCTTATGATATTCCGATACCTGGCTACAAAAATAATACAGTAAATACACTACGCCTCTGGAGTGCAAGTTCAACCAATGTGTTTAACCTTGATGATTTCAACGCAGGCAGTTACTCCGAAGCAGTTGAAGCTAAGAATGATGCAGAACATATCTCCATGGTGCTGTATCCAAATGATGCCAGTGAAAATGGTAAAGAACTCAGATTAAAACAGCAGTACTTTCTTGCTTCTGCAAGTTTACAGGATGTGTTACGCATGTGGGAGTTGAGTCATGAAAGTTATGAAGACTTCGCCAGACAGAATGTCTTCCAGATGAATGATACGCATCCGACAATTGCTGTGGCTGAATTAATGCGTTTGTTGATGGATGAAAAAGAAATGAGTTGGGAACAGGCGTGGTCTATTACTAGCGAGACTATGGCTTATACCAATCATACTTTGTTGCCAGAGGCATTGGAAAAGTGGCCTGTCATTCTATTTGAGAAGTTATTACCTAGATTGTTGCAGATTATATACGAAATTAATGCGCGGTTTTTAAGAGAAGTAACACGCAAATGGCCAGGGCATGTCGATCGTCAACGACGTATGTCTATTATTGAAGAAGGCCCGGTAAAATCAGTACGTATGGCCTACCTGGCAATTGTAGGAAGTTTTTCTGTGAATGGCGTTGCAGCTTTACATTCAAAATTATTAACGGAAGGTTTGTTTAAAGACTTTTATGAGCTATGGCCTGATAAGTTTAATAACAAAACCAATGGCGTCACTCCTCGTCGTTGGATTGCGCATGCAAACCCCGATATGACAGAACTGGTTTCAAGCAAAATTGGTGAAGACTGGATCTTTAATCTGGAAAAGGTTAAGGGTATACAATCTTATGCCTCAGATAAACAGTTTTGTGAAAAATGGTATTCGATTAAGCAGAGTAATAAACAACGGCTAGCCGGGCTTGTCTATGATAAATGTGGAGTTAAGTTTGATGTAACATCGTTGTTTGATATTCAAGTAAAACGAATTCATGAATATAAACGTCAATTATTGAACCTGTTACACGTCGTACATCTTTATGACAGAATAAAGCGCGGCGATGCAGAAAACTGGGTGAACCGTTGCGTGTTGATAGGTGGCAAGGCTGCACCTGGATATTATCTCGCTAAATCAATTATTAAATTAATCAATAATGTTGCTGATGTAGTCAATAATGATGCTGAGGTTGGTGATAAACTAAAACTGGCTTTTATCCCGAATTACGGGGTTTCGAAGATGGAAATTATCTGTCCTGGAACTGATCTGTCGGAACAGATCTCAACGGCTGGTAAAGAAGCGTCGGGAACTGGCAACATGAAGTTTATGATGAATGGTGCGGTGACCATCGGTACCTATGATGGTGCTAATATCGAAATGCTTGATGCCGTTAGTGAAGAAAACTTTTTCCTGTTTGGGTTAAAAGCTGAAGAAGTTGAGGAAGTTAGAAAGAATTACCAGCCTGAAAAACTTACCGAACAAGATGAGGATCTTAAACGAGTTATCTATTTATTGAAGTGCAGTCACTTTAATTCATTCGAGTATGGTATTTTCGATGATGTCATCAATTCATTGTTAAGTCCGAATGATCCCTGGTTAACCCTGGCCGATTTTAGAAGTTATATCGATACGCAACAGCTGGCCGCGGAAGCGTACGCGGACAAATCCAGGTGGATACAGATGAGCATTAATAATACAGCCTGTAGTGGTCATTTCTCTACAGACCGTACGATGCGTGAATACAACGATGATATTTGGAAACTCTGAAATTCTACTGATTCAAGTGATTACATCAGGATCGTCACGTCCACACCGAGTCTTTATTTGAGCAACGTCACGAGCGATTTCGATCAATGGTGATAGTGCCTGTTGCGTGTCCAGATCATGCTGCTCAGGATTAGTGATATACCGCTCGATGTATACTCGAAGTGTAGCGCCTTCTGTGCCGGTGCCTGACAGACGAAAGACGATGCGCGAGTCATCGTCAAAAATGACTCGAATACCTTGCTGTTCAGTTACGCTGTGATCAACCGGGTCGGTATAACTAAAATCATCACAAAATGTGACTTTGTATTCACCAAATGACTGGCCAGCCAGGTTGGTACTGTTTTTTCTCAAATCTGCAACGAGTGCTTCTGCAGCATCTGTATCAATGCCTTCATAATCGTGGCGGGTATAATAGTGTCGACCAAACTGTCTCCAGTGCTCCCGGGTAATTTGTTCTACGCTCTGTTGCTTGACTGCAATCAGGTTTAGCCAGAACAACACGGCCCAGATACCGTCCTTTTCACGTATATGATCAGAACCCGAACCAAAGCTTTCCTCTCCGCACAACGTAATTCGTTTATCATCAAGTAGATTTCCGAAATACTTCCAGCCAGTAGGCGTTTCATAACATTCAATACCGAGTGTTTCAGCGACTTTATCGACCGCACGGCTAGTCGGTAATGAACGAGCTACGCCACATGCACCCAGCTTATAACCTGGAATCAGATGAGCGTTGGCAGTCATAATGGCAAGGCTGTCACTGGGATTAACAAAGAAGTGTTGACCAATGATCATATTTCGATCGCCATCGCCATCTGATGCGGCGCCAAAGCCAGGCGCATTGGCTCCAGAGTTTAAGATCGTGACAAGTTCTTTGGCATGAGCAAGATTTGGATCGGGATGGCCGCCACCGAAATCCGTTTTTGGTTCACCATTGATTACGGAACCAACATTTGCTGACAGACGCCGGCTAAAGATTTCTTTTGCATAAGGACCGGTAACGGCATGCATGGCGTCAAAACACATGGTTAGTCTGCCAGAGGTAAACAGAGATTTGATTTTGTCAAAATCAAACAACTCTTGCATCAGGTCGGCATAATCACACACCGAGTCGATTACCTCGACAGTCATATCTCCAAACTGGACTGTGCAGGGTTTATCTAGCGTGATATTCTGATCATCGGTGATTCGGTATTCCGTCAGTGATTTACTAACTTCGAATACCGCATCAGTAAAACTGGTTGGAGCCGGGCCGCCGTTGCTAATGTTGAACTTAATACCAAAATCACCATTTGGTCCTCCAGGGTTATGACTGGCAGATAAAATGATCCCTCCATCCGCTTTGTATTTTCTAATTAGATGTGACACAGCTGGAGTCGATAACAAACCATTCTGCCCAACCAGGACTTTATTGACGCCATTGGCGGCAGCCATTTTTAGAATAATCTGTATGGTTTCGATCGAGAAATAACGTCCATCGCCTCCAAGGATTAACAGACCGTTATTTAAGCTACCAGCGACCTGGAAAATTGACTGGATAAAATTTTCCGTATAATTCGCTTGTTGAAATACCGGAACCTTTTTGCGTAGTCCGGATGTGCCTGGTTTCTGATCGGTGAATGGCCGGGTTTGTACTGTCTGGATCGTCATAAATTTTTAATAGTCGTTGTAATCAGTTAACCTATGATAAACAATTATGGCCCAATACTGAATATATTCTTTGAGTAGGCATGCTCGATCATAGGGCAGGATGTTCGATACACAAGCTGTGAACAGGGCATTAACGTACCATACACTACTTTTCGCTGATGAAGTAAGATTGCTGTAATTAGCACAAATAGAAGTGGACATGATGAATTTATTTGCAGCTGATGTAGGTGGAACCAACAGTCGACTAATTTTCGCTACCAGTAGTGAGAGAGGAATCACTATCGAGTCGGAAAAGATTTATCCCAGTTCAAAATATCCAGATTTTATTTCTGTGGTGGTGCAGTTTCTAACTGATTTTAGTATTTCGTCATCATCGATCGGTTCCGTGTGCATCGCCGTGGCTGGGCCCGTGAAATCAGGAACGGCATCGGTCACGAATCTTCCCTGGGTTCTGTCAGAAAAGGAGCTTGGAGCATTTTTTCAAACCGATGCCGTATGCCTGATAAATGATTTTGCCGGAATTGCTTTAGGTATACCAGAATTACCATCGACTCAGCTCATCACATTACAAAGCGGCCAGGCAGATTCCGATACAGAACCGGCTGATTTTGTTGTGATTGGGGCAGGTACTGGACTTGGCGCAGCTTATGTCACATGGGAAGGGGATCATTACCGCCCGCATACCAGCGAAGCGGGGCACGCAGGTTTTGCTCCCGAAAATCACTTGCAGGCTGAGTTATTGTCTTTTTTATTACAGAATTACAATTATGTAAGCCTGGAGATGGTTCTTTCAGGTTCTGGTTTGATCAACATCTATACCTTCATGCAACAAAAGCTTGGTTTACCGTATCCTTCGACCATACAAAAGGCCTTACAGGAAGATCACTCAGATTTGGCTCGTTTGATTACTGAATGTGCAATTCAGCATAATGATCCTTTATGTACAAAGACACTCGAATGTTTCGTTGAAATCTACGGTTCAGCGGCAAGTGATCTGGTTTTACAGCATTATCCTGTGCATCAATTGTATATTGCGGGCGGTATTGCGTTGAAGATACCTGAATACATGCAGCAGACACGGTTTATTGATGCCTTTAATAATAAAGGTAAGATGGTGCAGAACATGCGGCACGTTTCAATAAAAATGGTTCTGGAAGAAAAAGTCGGTTTATACGGTGCACTGGGTCAGGCACGCTATCTTGTAAGCAATTAGCAGTCAAAAATATAACTGAAATATTTAAAACCAGCTAACAACCCCCTACATAAAGATCTTATTTACACTGCATTCTTCGAGGTTAATGTTATAGCTAATATGTTTTCTAATTCCAGGTTTCCATGAGTTTAATTTTTGCTGCTCTACTGGGTGTGATTTCTTCGATGACTGTTTTCTCTCTACCAGCTGGTACACCATGAGCCGTTGGTATATCACTGTTCATTTCAATACGGACAGGCGGGTAGGCAAAACTTGTACCATGAATAACAAATTGGCGTAGATTTCTATCCTCGGCTACGGCAGGGGCCCGCAATTTCAACGGACTGTAATAATGGAATTTAAAATTTGGGGAGCAGGATAAATAGGTGATTAATTCGATACAATGAAACGGACTTTTGTTATCGCCTGACTATTGCTTATCGCATTTATAAATGCACTCGAGTCTGGAGCCTCGATTACTGTAGTATTTTACTATGTTATTGATATTAAATGAATAAATAGGCTTGATAACTTATTATAACAAGTTATAATATGTAGTTATAAACCCTAAGATTTAGTTGGTATGGACATTAGTATCGAATTCTTATTCGCCATTATTGCGGTCACATTTGCCGGGGTAGTGCGTGGTTTTTCCGGCTTTGGTGTGGGCATGGTGTTGGTACCGACATTAAGTTTGTTGTATAGCCCGGTCGTGGCAGTATTGACGGTTGTGTTGTTAGAGATCATTCCGAGTATTCAACTTTTACCGAATGCTTTTCGCAAATGTGACTGGCGTTCGGTAATGCCAATCTCCATCGCGGTCATTGTGACGATACCCATTGGCTCCTGGGTCCTTGTTTACACGGATCCTCAAATACTTCGAATCATCATCGCCAGTATATTGATCATAAGTGTCATTATTCTTGCCAGTGGCTGGCGTTTTCGTGGTGAGTACACGACGACAATGACAACATCAACCGGGGCAGCGAGTGGATTAATCAGTGGTGCGACTAGCCTCGGTGGTTTACCGATTATTTTATATTATTTATCAGGCAAGTTTAGCGCAGAGGTGGCCCGGGCCAGCATGGTCGTTTTTTTGTTGTTCACCGCGGTGGTCTCGTTAATAACCTATAGCATGCATGGTCTGTTCAACACTGAATTGGTAATACGTACCGCCTGGATGGTGCCACCCTTTATTTTATCCATTGGGCTGGGTGGTTTTCTTTTTGGTAAGGTCCCCGAGTCAATTTTTCGAAACATGACCCTGTTACTGTTGGGCATTGTTGGATTATTAATGTTAGTGGCATGAAGTATCTATTCTTACTAATTATTTTATTTCTTTTGCCGGGTTGTGAATCCCCAAACGATCATCAACGTCTGTCATTGCAGGGACGCACAATGGGGACGACCTATCAGGTTGATATTATTCAGACGGACAAGACTATTGATGAAGACGGGTTAGCAGATGGTATCCGGGCCAGGTTAGAATTTATCGAACAAAGTATGTCAAACTGGCGAGAGGACTCCGAGATTTCCCAGTTTAATCGTTTGCCCGCCGAAAACTCACGCGCCTTTACTGAAGATACATTTAAAGTGGTCGCCCTTGCTCAATCGATCAGCAAACAAACAGGTGGGGCATTTGATATTACCGTGAGTCCTTTAATAGAACTGTGGGGATTTGGGACGAAAATAACTCCACCCACCATACCGGACCCTAAACAAATAAGTCATGTGTTGCAGCGGGTCGGCTATAAGTATTTATCACTGATACCAGAAACAAGAGTCATTACAAAACATAAGTCACTCACATTGAATTTATCTGCTATTGCTAAAGGCTATGCAGTCGATGAAGTGGCAGACTATTTACACTCACAAGGGATCACTCGCTTCCTGGTTGAAATTGGTGGAGAAATACGAGCGTCGGGGCTTAAGTTGGATAATACGCCCTGGAAAATTGCCATTGAACAACCCCTTTATTCTGATTCATCATTAAACCGTAAGGCACGGCAGATAATCTCACTAACCGATATGGCAATTGCAACATCCGGTGATTACCGTAATTATTTCACGATTGAGGGTGAACGTTATTCACACATTATCGACCCGATGACAGGTTGGCCTGTGAAACATAATTTAGTTTCAGTGAGTGTTATTGATCAGAATGCAGCACGTGCAGATGCGCTGGCGACAGCATTTACTGTGATGGGAATCGAAAAAAGTATCACTTTTTGTGAAAAAAACAAGATTGCGGCCTATTTTATTTATGAGGATCAGGGCCAGTACAATAAGTACATAACCCTGGAGTTCAAAAAATACTTAACAATGAGCGTAGATTAATTTATGGTTTTAATAGAAATTAGAATTATTGCACTTTATATAGGCTGAGAAAATGGAACTACGTGATTTAATCAATCAGACACACGAGCTGAATGAACAATTAAAACAGCTGGATGTGCAAAAGACCGGGCTAGAACAACAACTTCAGCAATTGGAAACAGAGATCAAGCAAAAACTC
>CAMYMO010000423.1 GCA_947259425.1 uncultured Ectothiorhodospiraceae bacterium
ATTATTTGTCGGCACCCATTTCAGTGGAATGCTTCGCTCGTTCAGTGCCATTGGGTTTCTGGGTAGCACTATCAATTTCAGCCCAGGCATGGCCTTCTTGTTTGATCAGGTTTACTAATATTTCTATTTGCTCATCGCTGTCATTCAATGCCGGAATATAATGATACTGTTCACCGCCATGTTGTTTAAAGAGTTCAGCATTTTGTATGGCGAGCTCTTCAAGTGTTTCCAGACAGTCGACTGAAAAACCGGGAGCAATAATCTGTATCGATTTAATGCCCTGATCAGGCATAAGCTCAAGGTTTTTATCCAGATACGGTTGTAGCCAGGGTTCCCGACCAAAGCGAGATTGAAAATATAATTTCCATTCATCAGTCGCCAAATTGAGCGATTCTGAAACCAGTCGGGCGGTTTTTTGGCATTGACAATAATAAGGATCACCGGCATGCAGATAGCGTTCTGGAATACCATGGAAAGAAAAGATTAATTTATCCGGCTTACCTTTTTCAGCCTGAGTTTGTTTTATCTGCTTTGCAATCGCTTCGATGTACAGGGGATGATCATGGTATTGCATTAACATTCTAAAGTTGGGCAACCAGCGCCATTGTTTAAGTTGGTCCGTGATTTCATCAAATACCGCTGCAGTGGTGGTGGCCGAGTATTGGGGGTAGAGCGGTAAGATTAATAATCGTTCGACGTTTTTATCTCGAAGTTTTTCCAAGGCAGACGCGATGCTCGGGTTGCCGTAGCGCATGGCCAATTCCACATGCAGTGGGCCAGGGAATGACTGATTAACATGAAATTGTAACTTTTCACAAATGGCCTGGGAGATCACCAACAACGGTGAACCTTTTGGTGTCCAGATTTTTGCGTAGGCCTTGGCGACATGACGCGGTCGGATGCGTAAGATGATCCCATGCAGGACCATGCGCCATAATAGTCGCGGAAATTCCACTACCCGCGGATCAGCTAAAAATTCAGCCAAATAGCGGCGTACCGCACCTGGCGTCGCGGCATCCGGGGTGCCTAAATTGACAAGCAGAACTCCGGTCGCGGGTGTTTGATCATGACGAAAAGTCGATTTGCTGGTGTATTTCATTTCGTTAATATGTTTGTATGGTGAAGGTTTCTAATTAGTACTGCATGTTAGCAAGTCTGAAAGTATTAGTGTACTGAATAAAGCAAACGGAATAGTGGAGAATCATAGTATGCGTGGGGCCTTTCTGGATTGGG
This sequence comes from uncultured Ectothiorhodospiraceae bacterium, assembly GCA_947259425.1. GTDB lineage: Bacteria > Pseudomonadota > Gammaproteobacteria > UBA6429 > Thiohalophilaceae > SZUA-24. The sequence continues at coordinate 1,234 of CAMYMO010000423.1, forward strand.
ATAGCCTAAATGGCGATGAGTTGGATCGAGATAGCCTGCATGCCTTACCCGTGGATTGGCAATATTTTGCCAATATTGGACGGAGTGAATTGGAAGACGGTATTGATGACTATGACATTTTGATTAGCAATAAAGTCAATCTGGATACCGCGCTTCTATCAAAGGCAAAACGACTGAAATTGATTTGCATCGCCGCAACGGGCACCAACAATGTCGATCTTACCTCAGCAACTGATAACCAGGTAATCGTGACCAATGTTCGTGCCTATGCGACCGAGTCTGTTGTGCAACACGTCTTTATGTTGATCCTGAATTTGATGCGGCATTTTCCTGACTATCAACAAAGTCTGGCCAATGGTGCATGGCAAAATAGTGAACATTTTTGTTTATTAAACCATCCAGTGCAGTCGTTAACTGGAAAGACACTTGGCATTATCGGCTATGGTGAATTAGGCCAGGCCGTCGCCAGGATGGGCCAGTGTTTTGGAATGAAAATTTTAGTCGCGGAGAGTATGGATAACAAAAGTCAACAGACGGGTCGAGTCTGTTTGACCGAGCTTTATGCTCAAGCGGATGTTATCAGCTTGCACTGTCCGCTTACCCCAGAGACGGAAAATTTAATTAATCGTGATGTGTTTACCAATATGCAAAACACGGCGTTTTTAATTAATACCGCACGCGGTGGTATAGTTAACGAACAGGATTTACTGACGGCATTACAATCCGGTCAGATTGCGGGTGCTGCATTAGATGTATTACAACAGGAGCCGCCCAAAGCAGACGACTTTTTGTTAAAGGCATCTTTGCCCAATCTTATTATTACCCCGCACATTGCCTGGGCCAGTCTTCAGGCACGTCAATCTTTACTGGATAAGGTTGCACAAAATATTCAAGCCTGGATTTCGGGTAATGTCATCAATCAGGTTAATTAACCGTGTCCGTTTATTTAACCAGTTTGACCGTTTTTGAAAGCTTCATAATCAATTATTTTGATTCTGGTGATGCTGAAATTAAAACATCGGCATTTACCAACAAAAAAAAGGCAACGATAAACAAAAGTGAAAAAGAAAAGCGTGAACCAAAAGGGATATGTTGTGCCGCTTGTCGTAGTCCGATTACCCGTGCTGAATATGCCATTGAAGTTGAAGGACGTCATCAACACAGCTTGACCAATCCCAGTGGCATGACCTTTAAGATAGGTCTGTTTCAACAGGCGAATGCTAAGGCAGAAACCGAAGCGGTGAGTGAGTTTAGCTGGTTTGCCGGTTATCAATGGCGAATCGTTTCCTGCCCGAGCTGTTCACAACATCTGGGATGGTCTTATCACCGTGATCACAGCCCTGATTTTTATGGGCTCATCCTCAATAAATTAATCGATTTTGATAAATAATCGAACACTGTGAATACGTTCACAGATATGTGATCTATATTTTGTTGTTGTAGTGCATTAGAAGAACGAAATGAATGATTAAAATTAATACCGTTCCAGCTAAGAACTGGACAGTCAGCTCAGGAGAATGACATAACATGAAACCAATACTATATATAATGGCCTTTTTTATCTCGACACTTGCATACGCGGCCGAATCATCCACCCCGGCAGCGCCAGCAAGCTCGGCAACGGAGACCATGCCAGCGGAATCAAGTCCAGCGGAATCAAATCCAGTGGAATCAAATATAGAGCCGATGGCGACCGAGTCTACTACCGAACAGTCAACAACAACATCATCAGACGCAACTGCGGCAGAACAAGCCGGTTTCTCACGTGGCAGCGTTGTCCGCTCGATCTTTACCACGGCCATTCAGGATAGAGAACCGATTGATAAACTAAATAATACTGCGAGTGATACCGAACAGGTTTTTTACTTTACGGAATTACGTGATATGTCCGGACAAACTGCAATACATCGTTGGGAGCATGATGGCCAAGTGATGGCAGAAGTTAAGTTCGATGTGCGCGGTCCACGCTGGCGTGTATGGTCAAGCAAGAGTTTTGTACCCAGTACTGCAGGCGACTGGAAGGTCTCGGTTGTGAATGGTGCAGGGGAAACCATTTCAGAAGAATTGATCAGTTTATCTGAAGTACCGTCTGAAGGGAGCACAGTGCCTTCGTCCGATCCAACCGGCGCAACAGCAGAACCAGCTTCGACAACAAACAACGAACCACCTCTGGCCCCAACAGGTATCTCAGCAGAATAACGAATACTCCCTCTCCCTCCGGGAGACGAGTGCATTGGCAAGGATTGTTCCAGACAATCCTTTTGCATTTCCGCCATCCATGGCGGTCATGCACGAGGTAGGGTGACGCAGGAGCTAAAACCGAGGGTTGGGGTGAGGGGATCTCTAATTTAATGAATAGACAACCAATTCAATCAAGATGATCAACTAATTACAATAGCGACAATTAAAAACGCCGCACTTGAATGTTCAAGCTGTGGCGTTTTTTTATTGTTTAAAAATTATCGTGTCAGTTTTTTGTATTTTAAACGGGTAGGTTGATCGGCTTCATCGCCAAGACGTCGTTTACGATCGACTTCATAATCGGCATAGTTACCTTCAAACCAGGTCACCTGACTGTTACCTTCAAAGGCGAGGATGTGGGTTGCGGTCCGATCCAGGAACCAGCGATCGTGTGAGATCACTACCGCACAACCGGGAAAGGCGAGCAGGGCATCTTCTAATGAACGTAAGGTTTCCACATCGAGGTCGTTGGTGGGTTCGTCGAGTAATAAGACATTGCCACCACTCTTTAATAATTTAGCCAGATGCACCCGGTTGCGTTCACCACCGGATAAGTCGCCGACCCGTTTTTGCTGATCGGTACCGCGGAAATTAAAACGTCCGACATAGGCGCGTGATTGAACCTCGTACTTACCCACGGTAATGATATCGGATTCATCCGCGATCTCCTGCCAGACGGTTTTATTGTCATCTAATGCATCTCGTGATTGATCGACATACGCCAGCTGTACCGTTTCTCCGATTTTAAGCTCACCTTCATCAGGTTGCTCCTGCCCGACGATCATTCTGAATAATGTCGTTTTACCCGCACCATTGGGACCGATGATACCAACGATACCACCCGGGGGCAGACTGAAGTTTAGATCTTCATACAACAGTTGATCACCGAAACTTTTCTTCACCCCATTGGCTTGTATGACCACATCCCCTAAGCGCGGGCCGGGCGGGATATAAAGTTCTTTGGTTTCGTTACGTTTTTGAAAATCAGATGAGCTTAATTCTTCGAAGCGAGCCAGTCGGGCTTTACTTTTTGCCTGACGCCCTTTTGGATTACTGCGTACCCATTCAAGTTCGTCTTTCATCGCCTTGGTTCGTGCCGAGGCCTGCTTCTCTTCATTCTCTAAACGTTTTTCTTTTTGGTCCAGCCAGGATGAATAATTGCCTTCCCAGGGAATGCCTTCGCCACGATCCAGTTCCAGGATCCAGCCGGCGACGTTATCTAAAAAGTAACGATCGTGCGTGACGGCGACAACAGTACCAGCAAAGTCATGTAAGAAACGTTCTAACCAGGCCACGGATTCCGCATCCAGGTGGTTAGTCGGTTCATCCAGTAACAACATATCCGGGCTTGATAACAGTAGCTTGCATAAGGCAACACGACGACGTTCGCCACCGGAGAGTTTTGTTACATCGGCCTCCCAAGGCGGAAGTCGTAAGGCATCGGCGGCGATCTCCAGGGTTCGATCCAGGTTATGGCCATCGGAGGCCTGTAGCAGGTTTTCTAATTTAGCCTGCTCGGCGGCCAGTGCATCAAAGTCCGCATCCGGTTCTGCGTAAGCAGCATAGACTTCATCCAGACGTGTTTGTGCTTCTTTTATCGATCCCAGTGCTTCTTCAACGTTGCCACGCACATCTTTATCCGGATCAAGTTGAGGTTCTTGAGATAAATAACCGATATTAATGCCGGGTTGCGGCCGAGCTTCACCTTCAATCTCGGTATCGATACCGGCCATAATCCGCAGCAGGGTCGATTTACCCGAACCATTTAAACCAAGTACACCAATCTTGGCGCCGGGGAAAAAGGAGAGGGAGATATCTTTTAGGATAAAGCGTTTTGGGGGAACAATCTTGCTCACCCGGTTCATCGTATAAATGTATTGAGCCATAGGAAGTTTTATATTTTTAAGAATGCAAAAGAAGATTGATTGTACGTGAGCTTTGAAAGTGAGACAACGCAAGCAAAATCGGCTTTATAATCTCGAGTAAAAAAGTATGGTTTATCAGTATTAGGTTATATAACCATGAAATAAATACGGTGCAGTTATTATTTTTATTTTATGATAAGCAAAACATTGAGGTTTGATGTAAAATTAGCGGTTACTAATATTCTAAGGGATGGATTATGTACGTTAGCTCATATCATAAGTTATTGGCCGTATTTTTAGTCTGTGCTAGTTTATTTCAATTTGGCCTATATCAAATTGCTGCTGCGACCGAACTGGAAGCAGCTACGGTCAAACAAATCACCAGACCTAAATTTCGGGTTGTCGATGCCACCATTGAAGCCGTGCAGCAAGCAACGGTGTCGGCCCAGATACAAGGGCGAATTACTGAAATTAGTGTCGATGTTGATGACTATGTATCGAAAGGTACCGTCATTCTTCGTATACGTGATAAAGAACAACGCGCAGCAGTTGATGCGGCCAAAGCGCGTTTCGAGGAAGCCAATGCCGAACACAAACGAGTCAAAGAGGTCTTTGCAAAAGGTTTAGTTGCAAAATCTGCATTGGATAAAGCTCAGGCGCGTTATAAGGCCGCCAAAGCAAATCTTGAACAAGCCAATGAGTCACTGGAACATACAAAAGTACGTGCACCGTATAGTGGGATCGTTGTAAAACGTCATGTTGAAGTTGGCGAAACAGCTCGCGTCGGCCAGAAATTAATGACCGGCTTATCACTGGAAAAACTTCGCGCCATTGTTGAATTACCTCAGTCACTGATTCATAGCGTTCGTAAACACAAGCAAACCTGGGTATGGGTAGGCGAAAATCTGGATCGTCGCGTTAAAGCGGAAAGCCTGACCGTTAGTCCATTTGCCGATCCGGATAGTCATACCTTTTTAGTAAGAATCAATTTACCTGCGGGTGAACATTATGTTTATCCGGGAATGCATACCAAGGTGGCGTTTTTGACCGGTGAAAAGCAAAGCCTGGTTATTCCCAAAGCATCAATCGTTAAACGCAGTGAAGTCACGGGTGTCTATGTGGTTAAGGATAAACAAATTTCATTTCGTTATATTCGTTGTGGTAGCACGTTAAATAAAGATAAAAAAGAAATTTTATCAGGACTGACTGAGGGTGAAACGGTATTGTTAAATCCTGAACAGGCGGTGATGGCGATTAAGTCACAAGCAAAAACTAAAAAGGATTAAGTCGTGGCTGAACCATTAAGTATTTCAGGACGAATTGCTAAAACGTTTTTAACTTCCGAGATCACTCCACTGCTGGCGTTGGTCGGTTTTTTGTTAGGAGTGTTTGCGGTGCTGGTGACACCCCGCGAAGAAGAACCCCAAATTAATGTCACCTTTGCGAATATTTTTATTGCCTATCCTGGTGCATCGGCAAAAGAAGTTGAAGAGATCGTCAGTACCCCCGCTGAACAGATTATTTCTGAGTTAGAGGGGTTAAAACATGTTTATTCAGTATCGTATCCGGGACTGGCCGTCTTAACGGCACAATTCAAAGTCGGCGAAGATCGCACCCAGGCCATTGTTCGGTTGTACAATGCCGTGTATTCCAAACAGGACTGGATCCCGGATAATGTTGGCGTTGCCCGACCGATCATAAAACCGAAAGGGATTGATGATGTCCCGATTGTCAGTTTAACGCTTTGGTCTGAAAACACGGACCTGTCGGCCTACGAGTTATCCCGTGTAGCGCATGCGATCGAGGCAGAGATTAAACGCGTGCCGGGCACCCGAGATATTTACACACTAGGCGGTCCAGAAAATGTCGTACATG
>CAMYMO010000424.1 GCA_947259425.1 uncultured Ectothiorhodospiraceae bacterium
TTCATATGGGTATTTTTTTTCTGGTACTCCGGAAACTGCTGATATTTCTCAAAGGTTTCCTGCCATTCCTGCTCGGTGATGGGGGGAATGGTGCCCATGATGGGGGCCCATTCGACCATCGATAAGCCTGAGCCGGTCAAACGAGTTACGCCACCCAATATCACCATGGCATAGATGAGAATAGCGACGGTGATAAGCCACAATGCTATTGCGCGATCATTATCTTCAAGTTTGGGGGCGTAATCTTTCACAATCATTTACTCGGGGTTTATCGATAACTCATTAACTATTTGATTTTGTTTTAAAAAACCCTGGTTAACATGGATAAGGTCATTCTACCTTAATTCTACACAGATAATTAGGCCCAGATACAGCCCTGCATCGTTTCATGGCTTGATCAGGTTATAATTTCCGCAAATCGATGAATGGGCGGAATAAGCATAATGCTTCTATGGTCTGGCCAATTAAAAGCAATTTAGGCGTACACCGGCATCGGTCTCGACGAGATGCTGTGCTAACCTAAATTTTTATCAGTAGAAAAACATAGAGTGGGATCAGGGATGGCAAAATCAGACAATAAGCCGTTTATCGATGAGTCGTTGAGTGGGACGTATCGAGATGATCGTTCCGAATCTGACAAGTCAGACCGTGGTTCAGATGAGCGAACGGCGATAAAAAGTCGAAACTATTTTATGCCCATCACCTTAGCGGTATGTGTTGTGTTGGCATTGACCCTGACGGTCGTTTTATTTCAGGATCAATCCGATCAAACCAATGTTGCACAAAAGCCGATCGATCATGCTGGGCGTCAAACAGCGGCTGGGTCAGAAACCAGGCCGGTACTCGATATAAACCGGCAAGCAAAATCGCAATTGCCGACCAAACCATCTGCTCAACAACAAATCGCACCCGCAGCACAGGTTAATATCACGAATGATGTTAAAAAAACGAAAACTGAAAAACGTGAACAACTTGTCACGACGTCAGCATTACCGAAAGATATAACCCTCGATTCAACACAGGATTCATCTCGGCGTGCATTACAAACACCAAACGAAATTCCAGTCCATGTTCGTGAGCTGCTACAAAAAAATAGCAACGCCAGTGATCAAAAACTCGATGCTATGCCAGCGGATGCGATATTAAAAAGTTGGCAAAAGTCACAATGGATTGAGCAGGTTAAGGCGTTAACCAAACAGGGGAATCATCAACTCGCAGAAGATTATGTCAACGTCTACCCTGACTATTTTCCGAATGATTCAATTCGAGATTTATTAGCGCGATAGCAAGATAAACTCAGCCTGAATTCGCTAATCTGCGGTCACTTTCAAGCCGCACAATAATTAAGGTATTGTGAGCGGTTAGGCAAACAAAGCCCTTTCTATTGTTTGTTTTCCATATTAGTCTTATAAAAAAATAATGAGTTTTTGAAGTTGCCTAAACCGCTTTGGGACTTTCAACGTTATGTAATCGAAGTATATAAATTAATCATCTGAATGATAGATGCGTTGCCATAATTTGTCAGATTCTGGCAGGTTCTATCATTTTTATATCGTATATGCGCTAGATTGATAGCTTATAAAATACTAATAACTATTTAAGTACAAGGGAGTTCTAATGGAATTTTTCCAGAATAAAACAGCCTCAACAAATCGACATTTAAAATTCATTTTTGGACTTATCAGTTTGGCGGGTTTATTGCTGATGCTCAATGCGTGCGACCAGACTAAGCAAGCGTCAAAACAAACTCCCGTTAGTAACGATCAGCGCTGGTCCGAACAGATCAGTGCGCATAGCAGTGGCGCTATTTCAAAATACGATTCGATTTCAATACGTTTTGTGCATGATGTTATCTCTGCTGATAAAGTTGGTGCGGATGCCATCGGTATTTTAGAGGTTTCACCTGCAATTCAAGGCGAATTAATATTTAGTGGAAAAAGAGAGATCACCTTAACACCGGATAAACCACTCACTTCCGGTCAGCTATATCGTTTTAAGTTACATAGTTATGATTTTATAGATTTCCCCAAAGATTTGAAAACCTATGTGTTTGATGTTGGGGTAATAAAACAGAATTTTGATGTAGCAATCAGAGGAATTAGTGCACAAGTTAACGATAAAGGTAAGTTAAAGATCACCGGGGTCGTCAATACGGCGGACAAAGAAGAAACCGATAAGCTTGAAAAATTATTATCAGCTTCACTAAAAGGTAAAGACCTGGGTCTCGACTGGCAGCACAGCCCGAATGGTCGCCAACACCTGTTTGTGATCCCCGGAGTTGAGCGTGATAAAACAGAATCAGCCGTCCTGCTAAAATGGAATGGCCAGGTGATTGGCGTCGATAACGTGGGTGAGACCAAGGTTACCATCCCGGCCAAAGGTGAATTTAAAGTCTCGACCGTACGAGTCGTCAACGGTAACCAACAGTATATTGAAGTTCAAATGACCGATGTGATCGACCCACGGCAAAACTTAACCGGTCTGGTAAAAATAAATTCAGGTGAATTTAGAACGGAAGCGGATGGAAGTATATTAAAGATTTATCCTAATGCAGGCATTGTGGGTGAAGTGAATGTCACTATTGATGCCGCGTTAAAAAGCTCACTGGGTAATAAATTAGCTGAGCAGGTTGTTCGTAGCGTGGTCTTTACCAGCCAGAAACCGCAGGTTCGTTTTGCCGGTAAAGGGGTCATCCTGCCGGAAAACCAGGTATTGGCGATTCCGTTTGAGGCCATCAATGTGCATTCCGTGCAGGTCTCGGCAATGTTGATCTATGAAGATAATATTGGCCAATTTTTACAAGACAACCAATTGGGTGGTGAAAGCAGTATCACCCGGGTTGGTCGATATCTATGGCGTAAAACCATCAAGCTGGATTCCGCGCAAGCAGACAAATGGACACGCTATAATATTGATGCGACCGAATTATTAAAAAGCCATCCTGGTGCCTTATTTCGACTGGATCTTAGCGTAACACGTCGTAACTCCTCTTATAGCTGCAGTGAAGCAGAAAATGCGGTGCCGTTCCCTAAACAACAACCACTTGTTAATTATGAAGAGGCGGATATTCGCCAGGCAAGTAACTGGGACAATTACGAATCATTTTACAATGAGAATTATTACCAGGGTTGGGATGACCGTAGTAACCCGTGTAAAGATGCTTATTATAAATTTGAAGCGGCAACGAAGGCCTACCGTAACTTTATGGCCTCGAATATTGGTTTGTTAGCCAAACGCGGTGAAGGCAATCATGTCAATGTGGTCGCGACGGATTTGTCCAGCTCAGCGCCGCTGAGCGGCGTCGCTATCGAGTTTCGTAATTTCCAGGATCAAAAATTAGCCAGCGTGACAACCGATAAAAATGGCTTTGCCGATGCCGACCTCGCTGGGCGACCTTTTTATATGATTGCTCGTGCAGGTAAGCAGGTTGGTTATTTAAAAATGAGTGCAGGGGCTGCATTACCAACCAGTCATTTTGACACCGGAGGCCAAAAAGTAAAACAGGGCATCAAAGGTATGATCTACGGTGAGCGTGGTGTCTGGCGGCCGGGTGACGATATGTTTTTAACCTTTGTGCTCGAAGACAAGCAAAACAGGATTCCTGATAATCACCCGGTCACGATGGAATTGTACAACCCTAAAGGCCAGATGATCGAGGCGAAAACGAATAGTGCTCCGGTCGGAGATTTTTACAAATTTAAGTTTACTACTCGTGAAGATTCTGAAACGGGTAACTGGAAGGTCAAGGCGATCCTGGGCGGAAATAATTTTGTTAAATCTGTTAAAGTCGAAACCGTCGTACCGAACCGGCTTAAAATTGATCTGACCTTTCCTGAACAACCTTTATTGCAGCAAAATATGCCCGCCAAGATTGGATTATCCAGCCAATGGTTGCATGGTGCGATTGCTGGCGGATTAAAAAGTGAAGTGGCGGTACGCATGTTACCGATCAAAACCAAATTTGATCGTAATACGGATTATCGCTTTGATGATCCGGCACGAAAATTCAGTTCCGAGAGCACCACAATCTTTGAAGGGGAACTGGATGCACAGGGCAACGTGGAATTCAGTTCAAATTTAAGCCCGGCCATTCCTTCGCCGGGTATGTTAACCGCCAGTTTTAATAGCAAGGTATATGAAAAGGGCGGTGCGTTTAGTACGAGTAATGTCCGTGTCAAATATCACCCTTATGCGAATTACGTTGGTATTAAATTACCAAAGGGTGATGCATCACGTGACATGTTGTTAACGGATAAAAAGCATGTTGTTGACATAGCCAGTTTGAGTGCCAAGGGTAAGCCGGTCTCGCTTGAGCAAGTACAGGTTACGTTATACAAAATAGACTGGAAATGGTGGTGGGATCAATCCGGTGATGAGCTAGCGCAGTATTCGAGCGCCTACTATAACCAACATTTGAAACAAGACATCATCAAAACGAAAGAAGGTCGCGGCCAATGGGAATTTGAAATTAAATATCCACAGTGGGGGCGTTATTTAATTCGCGCCTGTGATGTCGTGGGTAATCACTGTACCGGCCAGATTTTTTATATCGACTGGCCAGCATGGGCGGGTAAGGCACGTGAAACCAAGGGCATCGGTGCGACGGTGTTAAACTTCTCCGCCGATAAACCCAAATATAAAGTTGGAGAAACCGCCAAGATTAAATTGCCAGAGACTTCGCAAGGACGTGCGTTAGTCAGTGTCGAGAATGGCTCACGTTTAATCTCACAACAATGGGTTGAGTTTAGTAAAACAAAAACAACCTTTGATGTTCCGATCACGGCCGAAATGAGTCCAAACGTTTATGTTTCCGTAACGCTTATCCAGCCGCATGCAAATAAGGATAATGATCGACCCATTCGCTTGTTTGGGGTAACACCATTACTGGTTGAAGACCCTAAAACCCGGTTAGCTCCCAAGCTCACTGCAGCCGATGAATGGCGACCGGATTCGAAGGTGGATGTCGAGATCAAGGAAGAAAATGGCAAGGCGATGACCTACACGATCGCGATTGTTGATGAAGGGTTATTAGGCCTGACCAATTACAAAACACCTAAGCTGCATAAATACTTTTATCGCAAAGAAGCACTGGGGGTTAAAACCTGGGATCTATTTGATGAAGTTACCGGCGCCTACGGCGGTGAATTAGAGCGTTTGTTGTCACTGGGTGGTGACGAAGCAGAAGATGAAGCGGGTGACAAAAAGAAACGTCGTTTCCCTCCGGTTGTCCAGTTTCTGGGACCGTTTGAATTAGCCGCGGGTAAAGATGCCAAACATGAAGTGACGATTCCGCAATACCTCGGCGCAGTGAGAGTGATGGTCGTTGCCGGCCAACAAGGTGCATACGGTTCGACGAAGAAATCCGTATTTGTTCGTCAACCATTGGGTATGCTGGCCACCTTGCCACGTGTTTTAGGGCCGGATGAATCATTAAGTGTGCCTGTGTCGATATTTGTCATGGACGAGTCGATTAAAGACGTTGCGCTCAAATTAGAAACGGATGAACATTTTGAAATCATGGATAAATCAGCGACCTCGATCAAAGTCGATGGACTCGGTGAGCAGATTGGATTTATCAATGTCAAAGTTAAAGACAAGTTAGGTAAAGGCTATTTTAAATTTACTGCAACCAGTGGCAAACACATCGCGACTTCAGAGGTTTATGTTGATGTGCGTAGCCCGAATTCAGCAACCAATCGACGTATAGTGAAAACATTACAGCCCGGTGAAAGCTGGGATAATGCGATTACCCCGCATGGTATCCCCGGAACCAATAAAGTAAGTTTAGAATTATCGAGCATACCGCCGATGAACCTGGAAGGACGCTTACAGTATTTGATCCGTTATCCGCATGGTTGTTTAGAGCAAACCACGTCCGCCATCTTCCCGCAGTTATTCCTGGGTGAGGTCATGAAGTTAACGCCAAAACAGAAGGCGTCGATTGAAAAGCATGTTGAGGCGGCGATTCAAAAGATTCAGCGTTATCAACAACTCAATGGTGGCTTTAGTTACTGGCCGGGCAGCAGTCATTATAATAGCTGGTCGAATAGTTATGCCGGACATTTTTTAATTGAAGCGAGCAAGCGGGGTCATTTTGTACAACCGCAGGTTTTATCCAACTGGATCAATTACCAAAAATCGATTGCTGGCTCATGGATAACCGGCTCTGAACGCTCAGAGTTAGATCAGGCCTATCGTTTATATACCCTGGCGGTGGCGAGTAAACCTGAGTTGGGAGCAATGAATCGCTTGCGTGAATCGAAATCAATGAGTAATACCGCTCAATGGTTGTTGGCGGCGGCTTATCAACATATGGGGCTCAAAGATGTCGCAGCAGAGCTGGTTCGAAATGCGGAGTTGAAGGTTGAGGATTACAGTCATGCCGATTTAACGTTTGGTACGGCGCTGCGAGATAAAGCCATCCTTCTGGAAAGCCTGTCCTTGATGCAACGCTGGGATGAAGCCAAACCGCTTGCGGATGAGATCGCCAAAGCATTGTCGGCCGATCGATGGTATAGCACACAAAGTCTGGCCTTCTCATTAATCTCGATGGGACGATACGTCGGTCAGGGCGTTGCCGATCGAGGCATCAATTTCGAACAAGCCATCGCCGGTGGTGAAGCCGAAAATATAAAAGCTGATAAACCGGTACATCTACAGTCGTTGACCGGGTTCCCGGATAAGGGCAGCAACGTTGTCGTCACCAACAGCAGTGAACGTGTGTTATATGCAACGGTCAATGTGAATGGTATTCCACGTGCCGGTAACGAACAGAGTAGTCGTAGCGGTATGGCGATGAAAGTGAAGTACACGGATATGGAAGGTGATCGAATAGACGTTACCCGCCTTCGGCAGAGTACCAACTTTATTGCCCATGTATCGGTGCGCAACCACAGTGATTATAAAATAGATAACCTGGCCTTATCACATATTGTTCCATCGGGTTGGCAAATTCATAACCCCCGTATGTCCCAGGGTGAAGGGGATGCATTACCGGAGGTTGATTTTCAGGATATACGCGATGACCGTATCTATACCTATTTCAATTTAAAACGCGGCGAACAAAAGCAATTCAAAATCCAGTTGAACGCCTCGTTCCTTGGACGTTACTACTTACCGGGTATACATGTTGAAGCCATGTACGATGCAACTAAAAATGCGCGTAGCAAAGGTAAATGGGTG
>CAMYMO010000425.1 GCA_947259425.1 uncultured Ectothiorhodospiraceae bacterium
ACATAGCCCATTGTCGATCTATGAGTGTCATCTTGGTTCGTGGCAAAGAGATGAACAGAATGGTTTTCTAAATTATCGAGAACTGGCACATCGCCTCGTCAGCTATGTTAAAGAAACAGGTTTTACTCATATCGAATTGTTACCCATTACTGAACACCCCCTGGACGCCTCATGGGGATACCAAACCACGGGTTATTTCTCACCAACCAGCCGCTTTGGCTCACCTGAGGACTTTAAGTACTTTGTCGACTATTGTCACCAAAACGGCATTGGCGTATTTCTAGATTGGGTACCGGCACACTTCCCGAAAGATGAGCATGCTCTAGCACGTTTTGATGGTAGTGCACTGTATGAACATGAAGATCCACGCCGTGGTGAACACCGTGACTGGGGGACCTTGATTTATAATTACGGCCGTAACGAAGTAAAAACTTTCCTGATCGCCAGCGCAGTGTACTGGTTAAAGGAATACCATATTGATGGCCTGCGTGTTGATGCCGTGGCATCTATGCTTTACCTGGATTACTCACGCGAAGAGCATGACTGGATCCCAAATCAGCACGGCGGCAATGAAAATCTTGAAGCCATAGAGTTTATGCGCGAGTTGAACTCCGTGACACACAGTGAATTTCCTGGAACCTTGATCATGGCCGAAGAATCAACGGCCTGGCCACAGGTAACCCGACCGACCTATATTGGCGGGCTGGGTTTTAGCATGAAGTGGAACATGGGCTGGATGCACGACAGCTTAAATTACTTCTGCAAAGATACCGTGTATCGCCATTATCATCATGACAACCTGACCTTTGGCCTGCTCTACCTGTTTAGTGAAAACTTCATACTGCCTTTCTCACACGATGAAGTTGTGCATGGCAAGCGTTCACTTCTATATCGTATGCCCGGTGACGAGTGGCAACGTTTTGCTAATTTACGTTTGCTATACACTTACATGTACACCTATCCCGGTAAAAAATTGCTGTTCATGGGCTGTGAATTTGGTCAGGGTGATGAATGGAATCATGACGAGGCACTGGACTGGTATGTCCTGCAATATCCAAATCATGCGGGGATAAAATCATTGCTTAAGGATTTGAATCATTTATATCAGCAGCAGAGTGCACTGCATAAATTTGATTTTGATCCTCAGGGATTCGAGTGGATCGATTGTCATGATACGGGTCAGTCGGTGTTATCGTATCTGCGTAAGTCTGAAAATGAAACGATCATTGTTGTTCTTAATTTCACTCCCGTGGTGCGCGAAAACTATCGAATCGGTGTTCCAGTTGCCGGTAATTATGAAATCCTGCTCAATTCAGATTCAGAATTTTATTCGGGCAGTAATGCTGGTAGTCGCTCAGGAATTAACAGCGAGCCACAGCCCTGGATGAATCGTGAGCACTCGATCACATTCACACTTCCACCATTAGCCGGTTTGATCCTCAAACTTTCACAGTGAACAAAACTCTATTCGTTAGTAGTGAAGCATTTCCACTGATCAAGACCGGTGGTCTTGGTGATGTGGCCGGCAGTTTACCGCCTGCGTTACACAAACTTTCACAGGACATACGACTTCTGCTACCTGCCTATCCAGAAGTACTAAAGAAAGTAAAACACCATAAAGTTGTTGCGAAAATATTACATTATGGTATCCCAGGCGAAGTACTTGAGACACGGTTGCCAGGGACAAAAGTACTGCTGTACCTGGTCAGCTGTCCTGAACTATATAATCGTACCGGTGGTCCTTACGTCGATCAGGATGGTGAACCCTGGCATGACAATGCCATTCGCTTTGCTTATTTATGTTATACCGCGGTTGACATTGCGCTTAATAAACTCTCTTTGCAATGGCAACCAGAACTGGTTCATTGTCATGACTGGCAAACGGGCCTGATACCAGCCCTGTTGAGCCTGGCATCCCATCGACCAGCGACTCTGTTTACGATCCACAATCTGGCCTACCAGGGTGTCTTTGATCATCTGACCTTCAAGCACCTTGAATTACCTGATGAACTCTGGCACATGGACGGCGTTGAATTTTATGGCCAGTTATCTTTTATGAAGGCCGGATTGGCGTATTCTGATCAAATTAGTGCAGTGAGCCCCACCTATGCTAAAGAAATTTTAAATCCAGATAATGGCTACGGAATGGATGGATTATTAACACATCGTTCCGATGTATTAACCGGTATTCTAAATGGCATTGATACTAGATACTGGAATCCAGGAACCGATAACCTGATAACCGAAAAATACAATCGACGTAGCCTTGATAAAAAGATGGTGAATAAGACCGCTTTACAGGATGAGTTGATGTTACCAGTGAATCCCGACTTGCCAATGATCGGAATGATTAGCCGACTGGTTAATCAAAAAGGACTAGATTGGATTCTGCAGTGTATGCCTGATTTTTTAAAACTACCGGTACAAATGGTTTTTCTTGGCACAGGCGAGCATCATTATGAAAAAGAGTTAAGCCGGTTAGCAGCAGAACATCCGTATAAGATTGCGACGATCATTGGTTACGATGAGTCCTTATCTCATCGAATAGAGGCCGCGAGCAATATCTATTTGATGCCATCTATCTTTGAACCCTGCGGCCTGAATCAACTCTACAGTTTGCGTTATGGTACCTTACCAGTAGTAAACCCTGTCGGTGGGCTAGCTGATTCAGTAACCGATACCAATCCTGCAAACCTAAAAGCAAGAACAGCTAATGGTTTTGTTATGCAAGAGCATTCTGCCGCCAGTTTATTGAAGACTGTCAAACGTGCCGTTGACACCTATGCAGACCAGGAAATCTGGCAACAGCTACAGCACAATGCCATGAGTTGTGATTTTTCGTGGCATGTAAGTGCACAACAGTACCTCGAACTTTATGAAAAGACGATAGCTAGTCTCTAATCACTTACTGGTTATAAAGCTTTTTCGCCGTTGCAAAGCAATCTTTTCTCCACAGACAACCTGCTTGATCACAATCACCGCTAATCGCTGTGGCAAAACATTCAAAATTGCCCTCGTCATGCTGGATCGTATGAATCAATTGCATCTTGCTCATACGAGCCGTCTTAATACCGTGCTCTTTTGCAATAACTCGAATTTCCTGCATATTCATTGATTAACCTCCAAAAGCTAAAACTGAAAAGTTGAATGATAAATACAAGGCAAAAATTACGCCAAGCATGAATGTAGTCTTCAATTATTTAAAAACGATTACGTTTTC
Organism: uncultured Ectothiorhodospiraceae bacterium; assembly: GCA_947259425.1. Classification (GTDB taxonomy): domain Bacteria; phylum Pseudomonadota; class Gammaproteobacteria; order UBA6429; family Thiohalophilaceae; genus SZUA-24. Next base: position 3,221 of record CAMYMO010000425.1, read on the forward strand.
TAACAGTAAATAGTTTTCTTCTGAACAAACTGCACCATAGTAGCCCACATAACGCATTCTCTTCTACAATTGTTGGAAAAACAATTCAATCCAAGTGAAACTTTGCAAAAATTGCCTGAGTCTGGATCAAATATAGGCTGGCATAAGAAATGCAGATATGAAATATAGCAACGTTTATACTGATAAACGGATTTGTTCAGCACCATTTGGGAGCATTTATTTAGTTATAGTTTAATTTATGCAACATTTTGAATCAGGAATAAAACATTGAATGATATAGTCGCGTTTCGCAGCGAAGGTACAAATATGATAAATAACACACTTGCCGTATTGCTTGCAGGGGGTGCAGGTACACGTTTACAACCACTAACAAAACTTAGAGCAAAACCATCTGTCCCATTTGGTGGTAAGTACCGTATTATCGATTTTACCTTAACCAATTGCCTACATTCAGGCTTACGGCGTATCCTGGTTTTGACACAGTACAAATCGCACTCTATGCAGAAACATCTACGCGATGGCTGGTCCATCTTTAATCCTGAATTAGGTGAATACATCACTCCTGTTCCCGCACAAATGCAGCTTGGCAACCAGTGGTATCAGGGAACGGCTGATGCTATCTTTCAGAACAGTAACTTACTGAAAAGAAGCGAAGCGGAGTATGTGATCATTCTTTCTGGAGATCATATCTATCGCATGGACTATGCCTCCATGCTCGAAACCCACATGTCTTTAAATGCTGATGCAACGGTAGCCTGTATGCAAATACCAGTTAAAGACGCTCACCATTTCGGTGTGATGACCATGGACGCTAGCCAGAGTATTATCCGCTTTCAGGAAAAGCCTGACAAGGTTGTCCCGTCAACGGGCGACCCCGAGCATGTATACGCTTCTATGGGTATTTATGTATTTTCCAGGAAATTACTTCTCGACATACTGGAACAGGATAGCCATGATGAAAATTCATCACATGACTTTGGTAAAGACATTCTACCTAAACTTATTCACACACATCGAGTGTGTGCTCACTATTTTGGCGAAACAAAAGGACGGGTCTCCCCAGATAATTACTGGCGTGACGTCGGTACGATCGATTCGTTTTACCAGGCGAATATGGATCTTTTAGAATCTATTCCTCCATTAGATCTCTATCAAGATGACTGGCCTATTCGTTCTTATCAGTCACAAACCCCACCCGCTCGTTCAGTACCAGGTGAATCAGGAAATGAAGGTATTTTTATTAATTCAATTTTGTCTGGTGGCAGTATAATTTCTGGTGCAAATGTCTCTCATTCGATCCTTTCTCAAAATGTTTTTATAGATGATGAAGCTTTTGTGGAAGGCTCAGTATTATTTGACAACGTGAAGATTGGCAAGAGGAGCAGGATAAAAAATTGCATTATTGATAAACATGTAATTGTACCTGAGAATGAGGTAATTGGTTTTGATCTGAAAGCAGATTCAAAACGATTTACTGTAACTGAAAATGGTATAGTAGTAATTCCACAAGGTTATGAATTTCTAGAGGAAGCGCAATATAAGGAGAAACCTGCTTCTGCCTAATGAGAATAAATTGACAAATCAGTGCAATTACATTCTTTATAGAGCTAAACCTAATAGCTATGTATATATTTCTCTGGAATAACTAACGGACAATAGTAATTCAAGGAATAGGTTCTAAATAATTTGTAACTTCGCTTCATGGTCAAGTTCCAGCTGATATAGCAAGTCAAGCAAGACTGCCTGATTTATTGCACATTTTAGCGCCTTACATCGAAGCAAGCGAACGAAGCTTAATTCCATCTTCACTAGTAAATCCAAACGATTCGCATCTTAGTTTGTGGCTCAGTTACCCTCCTGGCACACAGCAGACTCAATAAGCAAACCCACCGTTCTGCATTGTTTTATTATGTTGATGTGATAATTTCGTGATCTTTATTCCCTAATATCCTCCCCAGGCTTCTGCAGTGCGTGTCGTTGTCAGAAATTTACCGATGTCCTGTTTGTGTGTCCCTTTACGTATCAATCGAGGTCGCATTAATCGAGGATTATAATTAAGTATTAATATTAAGGAGAAAATAGTATGAAAAAAAATACAACTAAAGCCACCTTTGCATCGGCTGCCCTGGCAGTCGCAATGAGTTCAACAGCTTACGCTGCAACATCACCTGCAGGTAGCTCCGGCGCTGCTATCGCTGCGGGCGACAAGGTGCATTGCTACGGTGTACATTCGTGCAAGGGCAACTCAGACTGTAAGACTGCTGAGCATGCTTGTAAGGGCCATAACAAGTGTAAGACTCATGGCTTCAAGGGTATGCCTGCGAAAGATTGCCTGGATAAGAACGGTGTCATCGCTGACATCAAGTCCAAGTAGTCATTCCTTAGTTATCGGGATACAGAAATGACTTCTGGCTTTGGACCTGGATTTGGACCCGGTTTTGGATTGGGGCTGAGGACTCAGCACTACAATGATTTTTTGGCTGAGCCACAGCCCGTGGACTGGCTGGAAGTCATTTCTGATAATTATATGGTCGATGGCGGTAAGCCATTGGCCATGCTTGATCAAATCCGCGCCAATTACCCGATGGTAATGCATGGCGTCTCCATGTCGATTGGTTCTGTCAACGGCCTGGATAAAGAATACTTGCGTAAACTCAAGAAACTTGAGCAACGCGTTGAGCCGATGTGGGTATCCGATCACTTGTGTTGGTCAGGTGTTCACGGGCGTAATTTGCATGACCTGTTGCCGCTTCCCTATACCCAGGAAGCGTTGCAGGTGGTGACACGTAACGTTGAGCAGGCACAGGAAGTGTTGCAACGCCCCCTGGTGTTAGAAAATGTTTCCAGTTACGTAGAATACGAACAGTCTGAAATGACGGAATGGGAATTCCTTTCAGAAGTGTGCAAGGCAACGGGTAGCCAGCTATTACTGGACATTAACAATATCTACGTCAGTTCGTTTAACCATGACTTCTCACCTACCGACTTTATTGAAGGCGTGCCGGTTGAGAGTGTTGCCCAGTTCCACCTGGCAGGCCACCTTAACCGGGGTGATATATTGATCGATACACATGATCACCCGGTGTGTGACGATGTTTGGGATCTATACCGCCAGGCACTGTTGCACTTCGGTTATATCCCCACCATGATTGAACGCGATGACAATATCCCTTCATTGCCAGAGCTGATTGCCGAACTCGATGTGGCGCGCGCCATTGCCGATGACGTGCTGACCGGAAATAATCAAGAACAGAATAAAAAAGTCGCGCTATGAACCTGCAAGAGTTACAAAACGATTTTCAACGCGCCCTGTTTGATAGCGAGTGCAAGGGCGCAGACTGGATCAGTGAATCGGCACGTGGCTTGTCAGCCCGCGACCGCCTGGATGTTTATTACAACGCCTACCGTCTGCGCTTGATAGATGTATTGATGGACACGTTTGAACATACGGCCATTTACCTGGGCGATGACTGGTTTAACCAGCTTGCGATGGACTATGTGCAGTCGCACCATTCGACATACAAGAATATTGGCCTGTATGGCCAGGAGTTTCCTGATTTCCTCGCGGAACAACTTCCTGAAGATAAAGAAGTCTCAGAACTTGCGCTGATGGACTGGAAACTGCGCAGAGCGTTTGATGGTGCGGATAGTGCCGTGATGACACTTGAGGACCTGCAACAGCTTGCCGGCGAGGAAGGCCTTCGATTGCAAGCTGTGCCGACACTCACGACCTGCACGCAACACTTCAATACCCTCGAGATCTGGAATGCCATCAACCAGGATCAGACGCCACCTGGAGTAGAAGCACTACCAGAGCCCATCGAACTATTGATTTGGCGTAAAGGCCATTCACCACATTTTCGGAGCCTGGCAAAGATTGAATCTGCGGCTATAGC
>CAMYMO010000426.1 GCA_947259425.1 uncultured Ectothiorhodospiraceae bacterium
GGGCAAAGACGAAATGTCACATTCTCCGCATTAAAAGGTAATGTTAATTCATTATTCAACTAAGTATCTTGCTGGTTAATTATCTGCCTGATTAATTATCTGCATAGACAGATCAAGTGCCTGAATATTTTTCGTTATCGCCCCACTTGAAATATAATCGATCCCGGTTTGTGCAACCTCGTTAATGTTATCCAGGGTTATATTGCCGGAGACCTCTAATTTTGCTCGCTGTTTATTGAGCGCAACGGCTTTAATAAGATCTTCATGGGCAAAGTTATCCAGTAAAATCCTGGCTGCACCCGCATCAAGTGCCTGTTCAAGCTCATCAAGTGACTCAACCTCGATCTCGATTTCACAGTTCTGCGTATTCTGTTGGGCTTTTTTAATCGCGGCAGAGATTGACCCGCAACTGGCGACGTGATTCTCTTTAATAAGGATCATATCGTACAGTCCAATACGGTGGTTCATGCCGCCAGCGCATGACACTGCGTATTTTTGTGCTAAACGTAAACCGGGGATGGTTTTGCGTGTATCTAAAATTTTAACTCCGGTATTCGCGAGCGCATCAACGTAGTGTTTGGTTGTAGTCGCGGTAGCCGATAAGGTTTGTAAAAAATTTAGTGCAGCCCGCTCAGCGGTTAACAAGGCACGGGTCGAGCCTTCAATCGTACACAAGGTTTGATTTGCACTGATACTATCGCCATCCTGAGCCTGCCAGTTAATGTTGATGGATTGATCGACTTGCAGAAAGCATTGATCAAACCATTGTTTTCCACACAGTACACCTGGTTCACGAGTGATGACTTTTGCTATGGACGTTTGTTCAGCGGCAAGTAAATTGGCGGTGACATCCCCCGTCCCAATATCTTCTTTTAATGCCTGTGCGACTTGTTGCTGGATTTCTGATAATTCGATTTTCATACTTACTTTCTTAAAGTTTTATTTCGCATAATGTTCACGAGTAATTTTGAAGACGATGGGGCTCAGCAGCAATAATCCAATCAGGTTTGGAATGGCCATGAGCCCATTTAAGATTTCTGCGACAATCCAGATCGTTTTTAATTCAACCAGGGGGCTTATTAAAACAACCAAAATCCATAACACTCGATAAACCGGGATAACACGAATACCAAATAAATATTCTGCGCAACGTTCACCATAAAAACTCCAGCCTAAGATCGTTGTGTAGGCAAAAAAGGCTAATCCCAGGGTTACGATGTATTTACCAAAAGCGGGTAGACCCAGGCTAAATGCATTCGCGGTAATGGACGCATGGGAAATGGTTTCCCCTGTTAGCGGATCGAGCTGTGTCCAGGCATTGGTTAAAACGGTTTTACCGGTTTCAATATCAATCGTGGTCCAGCCATTCATTAAAATGATCACGATGGCCGTCATCGTGCAAATAATAATAGTATCGATAAAGGTACCCAGCATTCCGATCGTGCCCTGTTTAACCGGGTCATTGGTTTTTGCCGCTGCGTGTGCGATCGGTGCGGTACCCAACCCGGCCTCGTTTGAAAATACACCACGCGCAACGCCTTTCTGAATTGCTAACATGATGGCGGCACCAACGGCTCCGCCTGCGGCTGCCGAAGGCGAAAAGGCCTCTTTGATGATGAGCCAGATAGCATCCGGAACACTGCTCAGATTCATCAGGATAATAATCATCGCACCTCCGACATAAAAAATGGCCATGATCGGTACGAGCTTACCGGCGAGTTTTCCGATACGCGTTATGCCACCTAGCAACACCAGCCCCGTTAAGATGGACAACACGATCGCCGTGATCCAGTTTGGTATTTCAAACCCCTGGTATAATGCATTCGCGACGGCATTGGATTGCACACCATTGCCAATGCCGAAGGCCGCAAACGCTCCGAATGTGGCAAACAAAAAAGCCAGCCAGGTCCAGTTTTTACCTAAACCATTCTTTATATAATACATCGGCCCACCCTGGTGGTTGCCTGCTTCGTCGACCTCGCGATATTTCACCGCAAGTACCGCCTCGGCGTATTTTGTCGCCATACCGACTAAGGCCGTAATCCACATCCAGAAAATGGCACCCGGGCCACCGATGGCGATCGCGCCGGCGACGCCGACAATATTTCCGGTTCCAACCGTCGCGGAAAGGGCGGTCATTAATGCATTAAACGGGCTGATTTCGCCTTCATCGTGGTCACCCTTACGACCTTGCCAGAGTAATTTAAAGGCCAGACCTATTCGGCGTAATGGCATAAAATGCAGGCCAATCATCAGGAATAATCCGGTCCCCACGAGCAGGATTAAAGTGACGGGCCCCCAGACGAAACCATTTATCTTATTTAAAATAACGGGGATGCATTCTGTAACGGTTATGTTATTTGATATATCGCTGAGACAGTCCATTCAAAGCTCCGGTAGATTGGCTGCAGTATTCATTATTGTAGGGTGCACGTTTATTTGGAACGGTGCTTGCTAAGTTAATACTTGTCGGCATAATACCAAAGAATGTTCATCAGGCGAGCCCTTAATGAGTTTCAAGATCGATCAGCCCACTTCGTTACTATTAGATTGTTTGTTCATTCCCTCGCCAAATTGTAATGACCGCCCCGATGCGGACGACATTTCTTTGATCGTTGTGCACGGGATTAGCCTGCCTGCTGGTCAATTTGGGGGACCGTATATCGAACAATTATTCACCAATCGGCTAGATATTCAGGCGCATGAATCGTTCAAGGATCTGGAGAATTTACAGGTATCCAGTCATCTGTTGATCCGTCGAGACGGGCAGGTGATACAGTTTGTCCCATTTGATAAACGGGCCTGGCATGCGGGTGTGTCTCGCTATCAGGGCCGTGAGGATTGTAATGATTTTTCAATTGGAATTGAGCTCGAAGGGACCGATAATCTTGAGTATGAGGAACCTCAATACCAGCAATTGGCCAATGTGATTGAGGCGCTGCTCAAGCGATACCCTGAAATTAATCAGGGACGTATCGTCGGGCATAGTGATATCGCGCCTGGGCGTAAAACCGATCCCGGTCCGGCCTTTAATTGGACAAAATTGGCTCATGTACTCGACGACAGTTTAGGATAAACTAATCAAATGACCATGCGAAAGGGATCCATAACGTGATATTTTTCATCGCCATCATAGCGGCTATCGCCATCGAACTGAGTTTCCGCACTATCGAACAATGGCGTGGATTTGCCTGGTTTACTCAATTTACCGACTGGGTCCGTCATCAATTGGACTCAAGCCGTGTTGGTGATGGTCCCGTCGTTGTCATTACCATTCTCGCGCCATTACTCTTTGCTATCGGGCTTGTTTCAGCCATGCTCGGTGGAGTTTGGACTTTGCTGGATTTTGCCTTCTCGGTGTTGGTGCTGTCTTTATCGTTAGGACCCGCAGATCCGATTCGTCAGGCCCAGGATTATTTGGACGCGCTGAATGCGAATGATGCTGATGAAGCTAAGTCGCATGCGAGCATTTTGTTAGGACGTGAGGTGGATGAGAATCCTGTGCTTGTCGCTGAGGATGTGAAATCAACCTTATTGATTAAGACTTGCAGTGGCATTATTGGTGTATTTGTCTGGTTTATTATTCTTGGACCGATCGGTGCCGCGATGTTTCGTTTCTCTTGTTTGTTAAATGAACGTTTTGATGATGTGCAGACTGGATTCGCCAAATCGGTCAACGATCTCTATAACATCTTGATGTGGGTCCCGGCGCGAATAACCGTGTTATGTTTTGCGGTTATCGGTAACTTTGTTGATGTTATCCAATCGCTGAAAAAAGTATCGGATTTATGGCAAGTAGATAGTGATGCTTTGCTTAGCGAAACGGGCATCGGTGCGTTACATGAGGCAGACTTGAGTGACGATGAAACGGTCAATAAAAAGCATGTTCACGACTGTCTTTTACTCGTTAAACGAACGGTATTGGCTTTCTTAACCTTCCTGGCGATCATTGTCATTGTCAGTTGGATCTTTTGATTTAAATTCATGTTAGAACTGGTGATAGGGGGTGCTCGTTCGGGTAAGAGTGCCTATGCAGAGCAATGTGCCAAAGCGAGTGGTCTTGACGTTGTCTACCTGGCGACGGCAACCGCCGGTGACAATGAAATGCGGCAACGTATTTTGCATCATAAAAATAATCGGCCATCAGCATGGAAAAGCCATGAAGAACCCATTCAGTTGGGTAAGGCCATTGCTTCATATCCCGCTGAGTTCATAATCGTCGATTGTTTAACTCTGTGGATGACGAATATCCTGGCATTAGAGACAAAACAATACGAAAAAGAACGTACACACTTTTTTGATGCAATTGAAAACATGTCAAACCCCATTATCTTTGTTAGCAACGAAATTGGTATGGGAGTCGTGCCATTGGGTGAAGAAACGCGACGTTTTGTCGACGAAACCGGGCGGCTCCACCAGGACTTGGCAAAACGGTGTCAACGAGTAACACAAATGATAGTTGGAATTGAGCATAGAATAAAAGATGAATAACGAAATAAACTGGTTTAATGATGTTGTAAAAGATTGGGATCAGGAAAGTTTGTTGGCCGCGCAACAGCATCAAGCTCAGTTGACCAAGCCACCCGGTGCACTGGGATTATTAGAGGATCTTGCGGTTAACTTTGCCGCGATGCAGACCGTGGTCAAACCTGAATTGGAGAAGATCGACATCTGTATCTTTGCAGGTGATCATGGCATAACCGAGGAGAACATCAGTGCATTTCCACAGGCGGTGACGGCGCAAATGGTGGAAAATTTTATTCATGGTGGCGCGGCCATCAGCGTATTAGCAAATCAGTTAAATGCACAATTAGTGGTGATTGACGTTGGTGTCAATGCTGAAGCGAGTGATTCAGACAAAGTGTTAAACAAACGAGTCGTCGATGGTACCGCAAATTTTGCCCAACAAGCGGCGATGTCTAAAACCGAATTATTATCCGCCCTGAACGTTGGGCGTGAGCTTGCGGAGTTAGCCGCTAAGAATAATACGCAATTATTTATCGGTGGCGAAATGGGTATCGGTAATACGACCAGTGCTACGGCACTGGCGGCGGCGGAGCTAAATTTACAAGTGCAGCAACTTGTCGGTCCTGGTACAGGCTTGGATAGTGATGGCGTTACCCATAAGCGTAGGGTAATCGAAAAAGCACTCGCGTTGCATCAAGCTCATAGCATCGACAGTTTAACCCGATTGCAATATTTTGCCGGTGTAGAAATTGTCGCGTTAGTGGGCGCCTATATACGTTGTGCTCAACTTGGCATTCCGGTTTTGATAGATGGTTTTATTTCTAGCGTTGCAGCGTTGTATGCTCGATCAATTAATCAGCAAACACCAAACTGGTTTATTTATGCGCATCAATCGCATGAGCCTGGTCACCAAGCTATTTTAAAGGCATTAAAGGCCAGACCGTTGCTGGATCTGAATATGCGCCTTGGCGAGGGTAGTGGTGCGGCAATGGCCGTGCCTATCCTAAAACACGCGATTGCCTTGCATAATAATATGGCCACCTTTGAGCAAGCCGGGGTGGCTGAAAAAAATTAGGATTCAAATAGCATATGAGCACTGAAGATTTAATAACTCGGGTAGATTTAATTCGTCATGGTGAACCCGTCGGCGGACGAAGATATCGTGGTCAACTGGATGATCCCTTGAGTGAGAAAGGCTGGCAACAAATGCGCGACGCGGTTTCTGATCATTGTCCCTGGGATACAATCATTAGCTCGCCATTATCTCGCTGTGCGGAATTTGCAACCGAAATCTCTGAACGTTATCAGCGCATTTTAAAGTTGGAACCAAATTTTAAAGAGATTGGTTTTGGTGATTGGGAAGGAAAGACAGCAGTTGAAATTCAAACCGAAACACCCGGTGCACTCGAAGCCTTCTGGCGCGATCCGATTACTGAACGTCCTCCTGGTGCAGAACCGTTAGTTGAATTTCAACAACGAATTGAGTCGGCCTGGAATAATTTATTAGCAGAGCATAAGGGCCAAAATATCCTGGTGGTATGCCATGCTGGTGTAATCCGGATGTCGATGCAATATATTCTTGGTATGCCTTTGGAAAATGTATTTCGAATCAATGTTGCCAACGCCAGTATCACCCGTATGCAGATCGATCATGCCAGTGCGAAAAATTACCCGCAACTTATTTTTCATCACGGACAGCTTTAATGGCGAAGTTGAAGACAGCCTGGCTGTCCTGGCTATCATTGGCAACGGCACTTCGTTTTTTAACAATCATTCCTATCCCGGGTCCATGGCCCAAAGCACAAGATAACCCATTAATTCAAGCGCAATCCTTACTTTTTTATCCGCTGGTTGGACTATTGATCGGGATTTGTCTAATTACGGTAAATTTACTTGCTAATGCTTTTTCGGATTGGCTCAGTGCGGTATTGATTTTACTGGCGTGGGTTATTGTCACCGGGGCCTTGCATATCGATGGACTGGCAGACAGTGCGGATGCCTGGTTAGGCGGACATGGCGATAAAGAAAAAACCATGACCATTTTGCAGGATACCCATTCAGGCGTAGCCGCAATCGTTGCCGTTGTACTTATTTTGTTATTAAAATTGATTCTGATCGTTGAGCTCAATACGAATTTAATGATTGCCTTACTATTGTCTCCAATTATTGCACGAACTACCGTTATTGGCCTATTTGCCTGTACACCCTATGTTAGAGAAAACGGCATTGCATCAGGCATGATATCGTTGCTGCCGGTGAGAATGATCTGGATTTCGATTTTGGCCGTAGCCACCGTCATCACGATTTGGTTAGATTGGCATGGTATGTTCATGATAATGGCTACGATGGTTGTGGTCGCGTTATTTCGATTTATGCTTCAGCGGCGGATCGGCGGAACAACAGGGGATACGGCGGGTGCCCTAATCGAAATTATTGAGCTATTTATATTATTTAACCTGGTGGTGATAGAACAACTGCGATGAAATATGAATTTATCAAATCATTATTAGCCAGTGCCTTCGGTCTAATTTTTATAAGTGAAAGTTTTGCATTGAGTGTTGTCGATGATAAAAATAATACGGTGACACTGAGCCGACCTGCACAACGAGTGATTACCCTGGCGCCGTCGTTAACTGAGTTGATTTTTAAGATTGGTGCTGAGGATAAATTAGTGGCGACTGTGAAATCGAGTAATTACCCGAATGCTGCGACTAAAATTGCTCGAGTGGGCGATTATGAGCGGTTTAATATGGAAACTTTATTATCCTATAAACCTGATCTCATTCTTGCCTGGAGTGTTGGCAATAGCCGCCAACAAGTCGAAAAGGTTAAAAACTTTAATATTCCTGTTTATCTTAGTGAGCCGCACCAAATCGAAGATATCGCGAATACGCTCCGTAATATTGGAACCCTATTAGGTAAACAGCAAACGGCGAATCGAATGGCAAGCAATTTTGAAAAACGTTTGTTGCGGATTAAAGAAGAAAATAAGGCCAAAAAGAAACTGAAAGTATTCTATCAAATCTGGTCGGACCCAATCTATACAATCAATGGCGATACCGTCATTAGTCGAATTATGCAAATATGCGGACTTGAAAATGTGTTCAGTCAGGCCCGTATTCCGGCGCCTAAGATTACCCAGGAGTCGGTTATAAAGAGGAATCCAGAGGTCATTATCGCTAGCGGTGTGGCAAATGGGATTAAGGTCACAGCACCTGCATGGTTATCAATATGGAAAAAGTGGCCGTCGATTTCTGCGGTGGCTAATGAAAATCTGTTTTTTATCCACCCTGATATCATTAATCGCCAATCTACACGGATATTAGATGGTGCAGAGCGAATGTGTGAGTTTGCCGAACAGGCTCGAAAAAATTTGGAAAACAATATTGGGAATTAAAAAAAAGGGACTAGACGCACTGATTGGAGAGAACAGGAGGAGGGAACGATCAGTGACGGTTTGTCTAGCCCCTAAAGCTTAGTGTCTTATTCTGAGCTAACCATATTCATTTCAATATATTTAAGCTCGACACGACGGTTGTTACGGGTATTTTCAACATCAAGTAAGGGTTCGCTATTGGCTAGCGCACTAATTTGCAGTTGTGACTCTTGAACGCCTTCCTCTATCAGGATCTTGGCGACCGCATCAGCGCGTTTCTTACTTAGGTATTCGTTGTATACCTTAGGGCCGTGATGATCGGTGTGGCCATTAATATTTAGAACCGTTTCAGGATTATCGACTAAAAACTTAGCATGCATTTTGATAATCCTGGTATCTTCATCAGATAATTCTGCTTTATCAAACCCAAACTGAAAATTGAGTTTCTCCGGTTGGATATTTTCACTGATGTCGATTTCTGGATAATCGATAACGGGTGCAGCAGGGTTGGTTTCAACAATAGAGTTATTCTTGGTTTCACTGACTTCGATCTGCTTTTCTGAATTCACTTCAACTTCTTCAGTTTTGACGGTTCCCACAACTTGATCTTTAGACATTTCGCTTAGCTGAGAAGAATCAGTTGGTGAAGATTCAATTGTTGAAGACGGTGTTGGTTTGGCAGCATTGCCAGCACAACCAACAGTTAAAACACCTACCGCTAATGCCAGGGCAATGTTACGCGCAATTGATTTCTGGTTAAAAGTTACGTTCATGTTTCTTTCCTCGTTGGTTTAAGGCACTGACGTTATGTACAGTGCCGTTCAAATGTGTACAGCTACAGTAAACTAAAGAAATATGACGGCAACGAAGTTAAAAAAGGGTGATGTGAAGATAGAAAATGACGAATTATGATGGTTGAATAGGGAAGGATAGCTTGAACTCGACACCTGACTGATCAGCTAAATTTTGTGCAACAACTTGTCCGTGATGATATTCAACAATGAGACGAACGATATAAAGCCCGAGCCCAAGGTGGGGCTGCTCTCCCTTTTTATCCCGCACGGATACCATTGATTCAAATAGATTCGCAGACATTTCATCAGGTAAAATCGGTCCTTTATTGGAGATGGTCATCTGTATGGTAGTCTCAGATTTTGTTAAATGAATTTTAATTGCGGTATCGGGAGTATGAAAGTCAACGGCGTTATTGATTAATTTATCAAGCATTTGTGCAATCAAATCAGGTGAACCGGTTATACTATAATTGCTTTGTGATTCCATCGATAAATCAAATACGGCATGATTGTGTGCTAATCGGTAACCCTCTATACAACCTTCGACAACCTTTGCTAAGTTAAAGTTAACGGACTCTTCGCTTTGCATCGTTTGTTCCAGTCGAGTCGCTTCACTCATACGGGTGAGGATATTGTTGAGTCGTTCAATACCCTGTTTAGCTCGATCAATATAAACGGTCTTATCATCATGCTCTTCAGTATTGGCCATATTCTCGAGAGAAGAACGCACAACCGTGATAGGCGTACGCAGTTCATGTGAGAGCTTACTGGCCATGCTTTCAAGATAACGGTTGTATTGCGCAAGTCGCTCTAACATGTCCGCTACACCACGAGATAAGTCACCTATCTCATCTCGATCGGTGGTTGCTTCTATTTTACCGACGACTCGACCATCTGTGGTAATGGCCTGATCCGTTGCATCGCGCAACCGGCGTACTCGTAAAGATAAACGTGTCGCAAAGGTGAGCAACACGATAGCGGCGATTAAAAAAGCCAATGCACTTAAATTAAACATAATTTCCAATGCACGATTTTGTGCCAACAAGATTGAATTACTGGTTTGTTCAATCGCAATTGCACCAACTACCTGGCCTTGATTAATTACCGGGTAGGTGGCAGTTAGTATATTGACTTCTTTATCTGGTGTTTGACGCCAGCGAACATCGGGATCACCTTTTAGGGCATGCCGAAACTCTTCACTATTGAGTCGTGATGCATTTAACAGTTCATCATGAAACTCGGTCGCCGGTTGTTTCAGGATCATTTTATAAAATAGTGACATTAAGCCAGTAAAAAAACTGTATTCCTGTTTCGGCTGTTGGTAATCATCCTGACTATCGGCTTGAACAAGGGTACCGGTACGGGCAATAACTCGGTTATGTAAATCAATGACCCAGGTTCGTGTTAGTGGACGTTGCAGGCGGGCGATCATATCTTCAGCCTGTTGTGATGGAAACATCAAGGTGCCCAGTCCTTCGTGTTCAGTTAATCCTGCGGTGGCTATCAATGTATCGATCTCACGCTTTTGCGCACTATCAACATCGGCAATCGCAAAGGAAAGACGACTGCCGATTAATTTGAGTGGAATCCGAATCTCAATATTGTACCCAGAGGCGGTCTCCTGCCATTCTCCTTTGATCCGTTTCTCAACCTGAAGACGTTGCGGGGAACTTAAATCGGCCGATACGCGGTGTGCATTAACCCAGCCAGGAGCAATCGTGGTCACAATATAATGATTTACGTTGCCTTGTTTATTTTCCAGGGTAATTCGAAGATGATCGCTTAGATGCAGGCTACGATCATTTGGTTTTTGGTAGATAATCTTGTCATCTGTAATTTCAAATACGACATATAAATATTTACCATATGTACCCAGTTGATGCCGATAGGACAATGAGCTGGCTTCAGATCCTTTAAGTGCATTATTCGCATTGAACAATTGCATACGTTCCTGGTATTGACGCCAGTCATCAAGATAACCATCGAGCTGGATTCGCGAATGCAACGGGCGAACAAAGACATGTTGAATGCGGGTTGTCGGCAGAGGAGCAACAGTTTGGGTATTAAATAACGAGGGGCGGGTTTGCATGACGGCCGCCACCATTTGAGTTCGGGTGAGCAGGGCATCTTCCTGTTGACTGCGCAGGTAGGATTCCATCTCCTGAATATATTGCGTACCGACCCAGGGGATTATTAACAGACTCGAAGCGACCAGTAAAAGCTTAAGACGAATACTAATTCGCAGGCGCGTCGATTTACGCTTAGTCACACTTTGAACCATCGTTGGGTTTATTGTGATTCATTCCAACGATAACCCATACCATAGACGGTATCAATGCAGTCAAAATTCTTGTCCCATTTGCTAAATTTATTACGGATTCTTTTGATATGTGAAGTGATCGTGGCATCATCGACAACGATTTTTGCGTCATTCATTAATTGCTCACGGTTTTTCACATGCCCGGGTCTCAGCGCCAGCGTATGCACAATCCAGAATTCAGTCAGGGTTAAATCAACCACGTTATTGTCCCAATGCGCGGTAAAACGATTCATATCCATACTAAGTGGGCCACGAGCGATCAAATCGTCTTGGCTCGAGGGAGTTTGCAATGAATCGACCCGACGAAAAAAGGCACTTATTCGAGCGCATAGATTCGGGATGCTAATATCCTTGGTTAGATAATCATCTGCACCCAGCCGGAGTCCGGAAATGGTATCGAGGTCACTATCGCGGGCCGTGAGAAAAATTATAGGCAGGTTCTCGGACATCGAACGCAAGGCGCGACATAGTTCAAAGCCACCATCGATCTCATCATTTAAACCGATATCCAGTAAGGCAAGATCCGGCAAGCGCTGATTGAATGCGCTCATCGCCTCATCGCGACCGGGATATTGAGCTACCTGGTAGCCTTGTTTTGTTAACGCATCGGCATAGTTTTCGCGGATGGCCGGCTCATCCTCGACAATTGCAATGGTCTTGCTCATTCGTTGTTCTCCTCAAATTCCCTTATACCCTAGCATAAAATTATCGGCTAATGGGCCTGCAGCTGTAATTGTCATGATTTGTCATTATTCATCGTCAGCTTTCCCGAATCTTACCCCTGGCCCGTCAGACTCAGATAACAAACTGTAACTGTACAAAACACCGGCGCGTTAACGGAAATATTGAGGCCAAGGACGGCACGCTGGAACAGGAGCTAAACATGTTACAACAGAATGGCGACATCACAAAAATTAGATTAGCAAATAAGCAAAAGAAAGAGCTGGGTAAGATCTTGCTCGATTTTATACAGCATGTGTTGATCCTGATTTCATTCTTAATGTTTTTTTCATTTGTACAAGTGGCGATGGCTGAAGAAGAGAACAGCAATGGCTTACTCTTAAAGTCTAAAAATAGTGATATTTCTCTGGCAGCGATGATGGTCAAAACCGATATTGATATGCGTATTAGTGGGATGATCAATCGTACTCAGGTCACCCAGATATTTAAAAACTCGAGTAACGAGTGGGCAGAAGGGGTATATCAATTTCCACTACCAGATTCGGCCATTGTCGATACATTACGGATACAGATGAGTCGCCGTACTATCGCCTCTGAAATTAAATCGGCACAACTGAGAGCAAATGAACAGGCCGTTAACCAATATCAGCATGCAAAAAAATCGGGTAAACGCACCGCGCTGTTAGAACAACACCGGCCAAATTTATTCAGTACGACGATTGCCAATATTGCACCTGGTGAAGAGATTCGAATTGAGATTTCATTTCAATATCTGGCTAAATTTGAACAGGGTGAATTTAAACTGCGTTTTCCAATGGCGGTGGTGCCTCGTTATATACCGGGTGAAATTTCATCTGAGCAGGCAGGTTTCGATTTAAGCGATCTGAAACAAGCTAATAAAACGCTGCTACGAGAGATAAAGCGTATTCGTACACCTATTAAAAATTCTAAACAACAGGCGCCTATTTCATTACATGTTGAACTGGATGCCGGGTTCCCGCTTGCTGAGTTAGAGAGCCGTTATCATGCGATTCACAAAACCAATCATGGAATTGGCCGTTACAGCATCCGCTTCAAGTTCGGGGCGGTTTTAGCCAAACGAGACTTCGAGTTATTTTGGCGGCCCGAGCCTGGCCTGCTTCCACGTACGGCCATGTTTCATGAGCAAGTGGACGATGAGCATTATTATTTTGCAATGTTGTATCCCCAACAACACGAGCAGCAACCCGAAATGTCGAATCAAGCGTTAGTTAACAAGGAAGTGATATACGTTATTGATGCATCGGGTTCAATGGCCGGAGCGCCAATCCGACAGGCACGAGACGCCTTATTAAAGGCTTTAAAAAATTTAGATCCGGGAGATTATTTTAATATTGTTAGCTTCAATACCAAAACGCATGCCCTATTTGAACAGTCCAGGCCTGCGAGTGTTTTGAATGTGGCGCGTGCACGACAATTTATTGCCTTGGTCAATGCCAGGGGCGGGACGGAAATGTTGCCAGCCTTGAAACGGGCACTTGCCGTGGACGAATCGAATTCCCGGCTACGCCAGATAATCTATCTTACTGATGGCGCGGTAGTTAACGAACAAACAATATTTGATCTATTACGTAAAGAGATAAAACAAAATCGATTATTTACAGTTGGGATCGGTTCTTCACCTAATAGTTATTTTTTACATCGAGCGGCCAGGCTGGGCAGGGGGACTTTTGCCTATATAAGTGATGTTAACGAAATTTCGCTGCGCTTAGACAGGCTATTTAAAAAAATTAACCGCCCAGTATTGCATGATATTAAGATTGAATATCCATCCGTTACTACTGAAGTCGCGCCTAAACGTCTTCCTGATTTATATGAGGATGAGCCGGTTGTGTTTAGTATGAAATCAAAAGAGCCGATTGGACTGGTGAATATAATTGGTTACCGTTCGGGTGAGCAATGGAGTCGGCAACTTCAATTGGCTGATAGTAACAATGGTTTTGGTATTGCAAAGTATTGGGCAGGTCAAACCATGAATCAGCTGTTGAGCGAGGCACGATATTCTTTTGACAAAATAAAACTGCAAAAATCCATAACCGCTGTTGCGCTAAAACATGGAATTATGAGTCCTTATACAAGCATGGTTGCTGTTGAGCATTCATTGGGCGGCGATCCATCGCAAAAATTAAAGACTTACCCGATCCCTGTCAATTTAGCGACAAACCAGGGAAGCTTAATTAAAACAAGCCAGGTGATCCCATTGTCCGCAAAAACGGCGACCGATGCGCAGTTAAAATTGATCATTGGTCTGATTAGCTTATTACTTGCCGTTGTTGTCAGGTTATTTCTGCGTCGGCGTTATCAAAACAGGGAGTGGTTCTAATGCGATTTTTGACTGACAAAGTATTAAAGAGAATTTTGTTTGTACTTTCCATTATTGCCGTGTATTTCCTGGCCAGTGCTTTTTATATTCCTGTCAAGGCCGTCATTGCACAGTATTTATTACAATCCGCCTGGCAGTCCACGCTCGCGGGTGATTCCCAGGTTAAACCGTGGCCGTGGGCGGATACCTGGCCGGTAGCGCGTTTGCGTTTGCCAGAGCTCGATGTTGAGCAAATCGTATTAGCAGGTGATCAGGGTAGCAGCCTGGCGTTTGCTCCCGGCCAGCGTGTTCACCGTTTTACTGATAAAGCGACAGGTTTAACAATGATTAGTGCTCACCGTGATACGCATTTTAGATTTTTACGAAACGTAAAGCTTGGGCATAAAATTGAATTAGAAAATGAGTTTGGAGAGGTCAATACATATCAGGTTGAAGATATGCAGATAATCGACTCAGGAAAAATGGGAATTCGTGCACCAGAGCAAGGGCATTGGTTAACCTTAGTGACCTGTTATCCATTTAATGCGATTGATAACAGTGGGCCGTTACGTTATGTAGTGTTCGCCGAAGCGCTGAAACAATGTACGTATGATCCGTGTTTGAGTTAGAAATTATGAGGCCTATTTGATGAGTAAATACACACTATCCATTAACATTCAATCCGAAAGCAAAGAGTTACTTGAAAATCTAATGGTGACGTTTGAAACTATAAACGGTAATATTGAAAATATCGATTCGGTTGAACTATTAGCGGTCAGTGGTCCAAGCTACATAGATTACCGCAGTCATGATGAATCAGGTTCAACTGAGTCAACAAAACCGACGGTTAATCAACGTAATTTGTTTCTAGATAAATGGGTTATTTCATAATTAGATTGAAAGCTACTAACGAATTTAGACTTTTTCAGCAAAAATTTCCCGTAGCTTGGCAACTTTAAGTCCTGCTTCGTCAGCAAACCCAATAGCACGGGTTAAACGTCCCGGTGCTGAACGGCCCATGCACATATGCTGTAAGTCACCTTCAATTCCTTCGACCAATCCTGCGATTAATCGATCCCGATCAAATGTTTTTTGGGTTAACCACTCCTGGATATCAATAACCTCATTGGCAACGGTGGTGGCCAGCTCTCGGTGATCTTGCCATAGCGTTTCAACGGTACCACCGGTTACTAAGCCAGCGATGTTGGTTGTTAATATATAGACATTTTTACGCACTAATTCGTATAGTAATTCATCTTCGTCGGCGACCGTATTAGCCGCGATACCTAAAGTTGTGAGGCCATCGACCAGGAGTTTCGCATTAGGGCCATAAGCCGGGGAGGGGATTAATACTTTAAAGTCCTGCCCCTTTTTCTTTTCAAACCAGACAGAAATAACCGTTGGGTTTTGATAAGAGTAGGCCAACCAATCGCGGGGCAGTAATTCGTTTTGTAAAAGTCCAAGGCTTGAATGCCACTGTGATGGTAGCGTCTCCAAGACAGGGTGGAGGTCATTTTCACCAACGGAGACCAGCACCAATAGGGGATTCGGGTAGTCTTTAGCGACTGCGTGCATATCCATATCACGGGTAACGGGAATAATCGGATGTCCAAGCTTCAGGATTCCCCGCGCAAACACACCCCCCATTTCACCGACACCAACAAAGATTACAGGTTCTTTCATCGCTTATATTCCTAAATTAATAATGGCGGATATTATAGACGGATTCGCGTCTATTAAAAAAGGGAAGAATGAAGTTAGGTCATTGATATCAAGCAATATGGATACGGGGCCTTTTTATTATCATGCCGGGTTTTCAAACCGTCCTGGTTGCCACAATACCTCTTGACCGTTTTCAAATCGTGCACAGATACGCGCAATAACAAATAAGAGGTCTGACAAGCGGTTAACATAGGCCAGCGTTTCGGTACTGACCTGATCAACTTTACTGAGCGAGTAAAGACGTCGCTCGGCACGACGACAAACGGTGCGAGCAATATGACAGTTTGAGGTCGCAACTCCACCGGCCGGTAAGATAAATTCTTTTAGTGCGGGAAGATCGGCATTGAGTTCATCCAGGGTATCTTCAAGGCGTTGTGTATAGCTGGCCATGATCGCTTTATGACCAGGGATACAAACTTCGCCACCAAGGTCGAAAAGGTCATGTTGCACGCCGTCCAGTGTTTCGCGTACTTTTTCTGGTAATTTTTGCGCAACGATGGCTCCGATGTGGCTATTAAGTTCATCGACGGTTCCGAAGGCCTCAACGCGTAAGTGATCCTTTTCGACGCGTGTACCGTCGCCTAAACCGGTTGTGCCTTTGTCACCTGTGCGTGTATATATTTTTGATAGTCGGTGTCCCATTTCAACCTCCATTAAGTTGATAAACGATAGGGATGTTAAACGAACGTGTCTGTTTGATGCGGTCGTGAAGACTGGGAGAGACCATACCAATGGCTTCAAACGTTTTAACTGCATTGTAATCCAGGACTTTATAACCTGAACTATGTTTAACGGCAATGTTAGCAATTTTACCTTGCAGGTTTATGTTCAACGCCAATACGACCTTACCTTGCCAGCCGCGTTTTCGGGCCAGCATCGGGTACTTAAAGCGTGCTTGAAATTCTGAATGAAGTTCCTTGAGCATGTCATTATTAAGCAAAGCAAACCTTTGTTGGGATAAGTTGGGTTGCTGCTCGGCAGCAATAGCCTGGTGCTGAATTGCCTGCTGTGGTGTGGACTTACTTTCGATGGTCTTCTGTTTCGTCTCGGGAATTTTAAACTCACTTTTAGCTACGGTTTGTTCAGGTATTTTTTTTGTTGTGTTTTTGAGAGCTTGAATCTGTTTCTTAATTGGAGGATTTAAGGTTTGCGTTTGCTTGAGTGCAACACTAAAGCTCTGGCTACGCAGATCAGTTGAAACGTGTATTGGCGGACTCATTTGACTCCAGATTCCAAAGGCACCCAAATGGATGCCTAAGGAGGCCAGAATCATTATATAGAGTCGGTAAAGTCTCATTTTGCTAAATCGTAACTGATCCCTAAAAAGAATGAACGATCGGCGGTATTAAAACCCTGGGCTAATTCATATTGTTTGTTGGTCAGGTTATCAATGCGAAAGTCCAGCCACACATGCTTGTCGAGCTTGACTCTTGTTGACAGGTTAAACAGGGTATAGCTGGGGAGTATGACTTTAGTGCCAAAACCATCTAAACGTTCACCACTATAGATCACTTCCAAACGACTATTCGCATCTTTTGAGTGATCATGGGTCGTTGCGATGCTCAATTTTTCGCGAGGACGTCGAATCAGGTCTTCCCGGGTATCATTCCGATAAGCCTTTTGCAGGGTGGCGTTTGTGTTTATCGACCATTTGTCTTGTTTCCAGCTATGCTGTATCTCAAAACCTTTGGTTGTGACCTCATTGATGTTGATTGCCATAAAGTTAACGCCTTCATAAGCGATTAAATTATCAATGTTGTTATGGAAATAAGTGACATTCAGATTTCCATAACCTTTAGATTTCCAACGTAAACTAACCTCACCGCCTTCAGATTCTTCAGGTTGCAAATTCGGATTACCTGCAAAACCAAACGGAAATCCGGGGTGATATAACTCATTTAATGTTGGCGCCCTGAAGCCGGTACTTAAACTTGTGGTGAATCGCATAGAAGAAGAGATGGCCATTCCCCATGAAGCTAAACCGGTTGTCTTTGAGCCAAAGGTACTATGATCATCGCCACGCAAAGAAAACAGGAAATCATGAACGGAACCGCTATAGCTTAGGTTGGTAAAAACAGCGTTGTTATCAATTTTTTCATCAAACTCAACGGTTGGCACGCTGGTATCAATGTTGGTGGCTTCATCTTCATAACGCGAAACGCCGACCAACAATAAGTATGAATCACTTAATACAAAATCGTTTTGCCAGTCATACATTTTTCGCTTGCTGGTGATATCAGATGGAAAGGAGGCAATCGTCTCTGCATTTTGATGGTTGTAACCAACCGATAATTTATGTGACCAAATAGAGTTAATTTGTTGATCAAATTTAGCAATAATGTCCTGCTGTTCATTTTTGGTGATTCCCAATTCGTCAGTAGGAAATGTCCCCTGATCAAAAGTAACCTCTGATTCACTTGCCCAGGCCTTAACGTTTAAGTTCATTTCGTTCGCTATTGGGATATTAAGATCCGCGGTTACATTTTTTTTCTTATATGGGTTTTTCTTCGGGTTATAAAAAAATCCAGCATCTGGATTGGTGGCAGAAAAACCGTCTGCTTCTTCGTGGCTGGCATTTAGACTAAATGAAACTTTTTTGCCAAAACGAATTCCGGCAGAGGCTTCCTTGGTTCCAAAACTACCCACTCCAATTCGCGCATGGTGATTTTGATTTTTACGGGTAAAGATCTGAATAATACCGCCAATGGCTTCCGAACCGTACTGGGTAGAGCGTGGACCACGTACGATCTCAATACGTTCTATTTGATTAAGACTCATCTGTTCAAATGAGAAGGTTCCCGTAGTGGATGAAGACACTCTCATTCCATCCAGTAAAAATAAGGTGTGGTTCGAATTGGTGCCGCGTAAGAATACATTGGTCGTAGCGGCCGCACCTCCATTACGAGAGATATCAACACCGGCCTGCAGCCTCAGTAAATCGGCGACACTGCGCGCCTGACTATTTTCAATATCTTCTCGGCTGATGACACTGACCGATGCCAGCGTTTCGTCGACGGTCTCACTGCTGCGCGAGGCCGTCACAATAATTGGGGATGATTCGGATTGTTGTTGATTAGATTTGGTTTCGGCAAAACCGGCTAATGGATAACTTAGACTGATCACAGCCGGGATAAATAAACGATAATTCACTCTTTCCTCCTAAAAACGCGCACCCGCGTAGGTAATACGTGTGCAGAGGAAAGTCGGGTGGTAGCTTCGGCGACGCCCTCCGCGACACACCTAAAATAGACAATGGGCCGGTCTCCGGGCTTACAAGCGAAACCTGAGTAAAACATCAGGTTTAGGTGTTTCCGCCTTCCCACCAAATGGCAGTGGCTATGATGGAACACCTTTACTTGCTTACCGTTGCGGGGGCAGCGCTGGATTTTAACCAGCTTCCCGTTTCACCTTCGGGACGAAAATCCGTCAGGCACCCTTGTCAGTAATTGCGGGTGGATCATGCGGCGGGTTGCTACACATGTCAAGAAAATGGCTTTGCTGAATTTGGTCTGGCTAACGTTATCTCAGATCAGCACAAAGTGAGAAAGATCGCACATTATTTGCCTAATAATTTTAGCTTTAAAATCAATGGACTATAATAAAGGGAATGCTGAGCAATCATTAACCATAATTTTGCTGTGAGATTTAAGCAAAATATGCTTTAATTTCGATTCTCACTGGACGCTAACTGGGTAATGATTCTAAATAACTTTGGTCAAAGGAAGTTGGCCCAATATGACAAGCGCCATTAATTTACAGATGAAATATTAATGCAAAGAATACTCGTACTTAACTCTAAGGGTGGTTGTGGTAAAACGACCATTGCGACCAATTTGGCTAGTCGCTATGCCAGCGAAGGCCAAACAACCGCTATTGTCGATCACGATCCACAAGGTTCGAGTATGCGTTGGTTAAACCTACGCCCAAAAGAGAAAAATGAAGTATACGGTGTGCCTGCGTATTCTCGTCCACGCGCGGGAGTCACGATGTCCTGGCATCGTCGCGTATTACCCGGATCGGATAAAGTTATCATCGATGCCCCAGCCGGTGTGATGGGACAGCAGTTGCAAGAGCTCGTGCGCCAGGTCGATATTATTTTAGTCCCGGTGTTACCCAGCCCTATCGATATTCATGCGGCGACGCGTTTTATTGAAGAATTATTATTGGTTGGTAAAGTTCGCAGCTTTGGTGTGCAAGTGGCTGTGATCGCGAATCGAGCCAAGAAGAATACCCTGGTGTACCAATCCCTGGAAAGATTTTTAACAACACTAAAACTTCCTTTTATTGCTACCCTGCGTGATACACAAAACTATGTGCGTGCCTCTGCCAGGGGCGTCGGTATCTTTGAAATGTGGGATCAACGTGTACAACAGGATAAAGTACAATGGGAGCCCATTGTAGAATGGATCGACAAAGTTGAGCCGCGTTTAAAGCATCAAAGCGTATCGAACTCGATAAAATAAAATTTTTAGCTCCGTCATACTCGCAGTCGTCATACCCGCAGGGCACATTACCCACAGGGCACATTACCCACAGGGCACTTTTCCCGCAGAGGCGGGAATCCAGTCATGCTGGGGTATCTTTAGATATAATTCTGGATTCCCTTCTCCAAGGGTATGACGACGGGGGAACGACGACGGGGGAACGACGACAGCGGGAATCATGTATGATAAAAATAGGTCTCTAGCGTCTATTTTTTATTGAGGTATGAATATCTGACCGTGAGGACCATCAATGGCTGAGATTGGTGTGTGATATAGTTGTTCGAGTCTATCGTGATCTAGTAGTTCATCTGTTTTACCCATCTCAATCTGGCCATTGTCAAATAACATGATGCAATGGCTGCAATAACGCGCAGCCAGGTTAACATCGTGCAAGGCCATTAAGATCGAATTGGATTGCGCTTTCGCCAAGCTCACCAGGCGATTAAGAATTTGATGTTGGTGTTGCCAGTCAAGATGATTTACCGGTTCGTCTAATAAGAAACATTGCGGTTGTTGAACGAGCACCATTGCGATCAACATGCGTTGATATTCGCCACCGGATAAGGTTTGCAGGCTGCGATTTTCAAAACCGTTTAGACCAACCTGGGTTAAGGCCTGTTGGGCTAATTGAATATCCTGCTCACTCTCCCATTGCATTGCGCTTAGGTGAGGGTGTCGTCCAATCAAGACATGTTCGATTACTTTACCTGGGAAGGGATCCTGTTGGGTTTGCAATAACAAACCAACCTGTTGGGCCAGCTCGATGCGGGTCCAATCTTCGATTAATTTATCGTTAATCCTGATCTGCCCGGCACCGGCCGGATGAATGCCGGCGAGGGTGTGAAGCAATGTGGTTTTACCCGCGCCGTTTAAACCTAACACGGCCCAAACTTGACCTGGAGATAAACTTAAATTTATATCGTTGTATAAAACACGGTTGCCGATCACAAGTTGCAAATTCATGCACTCAATATGAGTTGTGCTCGTTTTTGATTGCTGGGTCATCATACCGTTTTAACACCTCGGTATAACAAGAAGATAAAAATAGGCACACCGATCGCAGCCGTTAAAATACCAACCGGTAATGACGCATCTGCAAAGGCTGAGCGAGCAAAAGTATCGGCGAAGACGAGTAAACTTCCGCCTGCTAATACCGCGGCTGGAATAAGTAATCGATAATCGCGTAATCCTATCAGGCGTAATAGATGCGGAATTATCAGACCAATAAAACCAACACTGCCGGCCTGCACGACGGCCATCGCGGTCATCATTGACGCTAACACATAAAGTTGCCAACGAAATCGATTAATGGCTAAACCCAGGCTTTGTGCCTGTTCGGCCCCCAGCGATAACACGTTTAAGTTTCGTGCAAAGTACAGACAAATAACGAATCCAATCGCTAAAGTAATCAGTGCCGGCCATATATTAGTCGCAAAGCTTAAATCGCCCATTAACCAGAAGATTAAACTGCGAAGTTTATTATCAGGCGCAATGGATAAAATAAAACTGATTGCTGCGCCCCAGCCGGAAGCGAGCACAACCCCGGTTAATAACAGTCTGGAAGCGGTCCAGCTACCCTGTCCGCGTGCCAGACCAAACACGAGTAACATAGCAGACATGGCACCAATAAAGGCGGCAAGCGATACAGTCCAACCGATCAGACCGATAGCGATGGCTAATAAGGCAGTGAAAGCCGCACCACCGGAAATACCTAATATATAGGGATCGGCGAGTGGATTGCGCAACAGCACTTGCATTAGTGAACCGGCTAAGGCGAGCAGGGCGCCAGTGCTAAAGGCATGTATCATGCGCGGCAAACGTAACTCGAGTACAACCTGCGTGTGTAATGGCTCGGCGTTATCACCGAACAGGCTGATTAACTCTGGCAACGAGATGGCGATATTGCCAGAACTTAACGCAACCAAAAAACTAGTCAGGCAAATTATACAGAGCAAGGCAATACGCCGATAAGCGACATACCGTATGGTTGTAAATTGCTGGGGTGTTTCATTCGCCATGATGCAGGTGTAATATTTTCCAACCATGATCTTGAGCATGTCGGCGCAGGATATCGTCGGGATCCACAACAATTGGGTGCGCTACTTTAGATAGTAATGGCAGGTCGTTGTGAGAATCAGAATAAAACCAGCTATCAATCAGGTTTTGGTTGTGTTCGGCTATCCAACTTTCTAATCGAATGACTTTACCATCCTGGTAACAGGGGGTACCGGCAACCTTACCGGTATAACGTCCATCAACAAGTTCTGGTTCTGTCGCTAGTAAATGCTCAATACCAAACACGCTTGCAATTGGGCTGGTAATAAAACTGTTAGTTGCGGTGATGATCAATAAGGTATCACCTGATTGTCGGTGTTTGTCAACCAGGGCCAATGCATTGGGACTGACCAGGGGTTGGATAATGTCATCCATGAACTGGTTTTGTAACTCAGCCAGGCGTTGATCGGTCAGGCGTGTCAGGGGGGCAAGGCTGAACTTTAAAAAAGCAAAGATATCCAAGGTACCGGCTTTATAATCGTCATAGAAGCGCTGGTTGGTTGACTCATAAAGTTCACCATCGACCTCACCCTGGTCAACTAAAAATTTTCCCCAAAGATAATCGCTATCACCTGCAAGTAAGGTGTTGTCTAAATCAAAAATGGCTAAGGCCATGTAAAAAAAATCCTCTGCTGAAAAAAGTTACAGTATAGCTAAAAATGAATTCAGCTACTTGTGTATTTGACGAAACCTATTTCTCTAGCGTTTATTTGGTGGTATCGACTCTATCGCTTTGGCAAAATCCCGATGCCGTTCAACATCCAGCGGACGGTGTTTTATAATGGTTGAAGCTGGATGATTGCCAAGATAGTTGTTGTTGCGCCAATTGTTCTTCGGTCGGTTGGGTCTTTGACAAAAACCGCCCCCACAATTCGGACAGACATTATTTAAGATCTGCTCAACACAGTCTTTGCAAAAAGTGCACTCATAAGTGCAAATCATGGCCTCGGTCGTTTCAGGTGGCAATGCTTTATTACAGTGCTCACAGCTTGGACGCAGTTCTAACATGTTCATCACCTCAGTAACTAGATTGCGAAAACGGGGCTAGTGAAGTTCTTTTTTAACCGTCATACCCGCAGGGCACATTACCCGCAGGGCACATTACCCGCAGGGTATGACAATAAGGGAAAATTTGTATTGTTCCCTTTAGTTTAATCCAGCTTAGGAACGATGGAATGTAACATAAAAAAAAGTGGCGGCATGACCAGGCTGACGATCAAGGCGATTATGGCCAGGCGGACATCACGCCAGTTTGGGACCATCAGTGTTAACAAGGCCAGGATAATATTCAAGCCGGCTAATGCTAAGATCGTGAAATAAATAACTAATTCGAGTATATCGCCAACACCGACGGGTTCGCCTGGTTCGACCGGCAGAGTCCAGTAAAGGGTTGCGCGGAAAATTAATCCGAATAAAACCATTAAAACCAGTGTACTACTTGAAAATAAGGTCGCGATTTTTAAAAACGTTTTCATATTGGAACCTTCGTTATTTTATATATTCTGATTTATATTCAGGTCGTTTGATTATTTATCCCCCCAAACCCGGCGTTAATACTATAAATGAGTCGGGCCCCGAAACCATAGTGAAAATTGGTCCACTCAATATTTCGGGAAATTTACTTAAGTATTGGATTTTACTAATAAAATTTAGAAAATTTGCTAAATTTAGGGTAGATTGAACGTATTCGAGGGCTGTGAAAGAATGGTTCTCAACAAATTTGTAAAGAGATTTTTCTAAGTGATTGATCGGCAAGGATTTAGATCAAATGTAGGCATCATTCTGTGTAACGATGCCGGTGAGCTGTTCTGGGCTCGTCGTATGGGTGAGGACTCCTGGCAATTCCCTCAGGGCGGCATTCGCTCTGACGAAACCCCTGAACAGGCCCTGTTTCGTGAGCTGGAAGAAGAAGTGGGTCTCACAGAAGATCATGTTGAAATCATTGGCCGTACCGCCCGTTGGTTGCGATATCGAATTCCGAAACGATTCTTACGGCATCGACGACCACGTTCTCGCTGTATTGGTCAAAAACAAATCTGGT